>DATDCP010000196.1:0-9009 GCA_036524255.1 Chitinophagaceae bacterium | reverse complement strand
ATTAATGATAACCTGTATCAGTTTATCCCTGTCGCCGGTAATATTTGGAAGATCAGCATCAATATTTTTTACCAACTTCAATGCTTTTTGATCAAACAATGAAGTGGTAGCAGCGATAGCCCTTTCAGCAACTTCTGACATTGAAACACTTTCCTGGTTCCATTCCATTTTACCTGCTTCAATTTTTGCTAGATCAAGCACATCATTTATTAAGTGGGTTAGTCTTTCGCCTTCAGAGATCACTACATGAAGATTCTCTGAAATTTGCCCAATAGTTTTTTCTGTTTTTGGATCTTTCTTATCTACTATCGGGAATATTTTTTCTTCCAGTCTTTTCCTGATAATTTTTGCAAAACCAAGTACTGACGTAAGAGGTGTTCTTAATTCATGACTTACCGTGGAAAGGAAAGCACTCTTTGCTTCGTTCGCTTTTTCTGCTGCTTTGCCAGATGCTTCAGCTTCCATCTTTGCAAGTCTTACATCTTCAAAAAGTGTTGCGTTGTTTAGCGCAACTCCCACTGAAGAAGCAATGGTGGATAAAAGCCGAAGATCATTTTCATTAAAACGATTTTCACTCTCTGTACTTTGAACACTTAGTACACCAATGTTTTCCTCACCAACAGGAATAGGAACACCAAGATAAGAGGCTGCGGGCACACCAATTTGCTGAATACCCATTTGCAATCTTAGTTCCTGCAGATCTTTATTAATAAGCAATGGCTCGCCATTCAAAATAATTTTTGATGTAAGCCCTTCGCCTAACTTAAGCGGCGCCATGTTATCGCCGTATTGATAAGGGAAATTGATGACCTTGGTTTTAGGATTTAATAAAGCGAGATAAACAATATTGGCTCTGAACAGATCTTTCAATTGATCACCGACCATTTTTATCAGGTCATTAGCATTAAGCTGTGATGCCAGCCCTTTACTAATGCTGTTCACTGTACTTAACTCTGCAGCTCTTTGTTTTGCTTCACTTAACAATCGGTTAGATTCATCAAAAAGACGTGCATTTTCCAATGCTACGCTCATACTATTGGTAAGAGTAGTCAATAATCTAAGATCAGAATCTGTAAATGCATTTTCTTTTTCAACGTTCTGCAAGCTTACTGACCCTCGTACAACATCACCCACTACCATTGGAACAAACAAGGCAGATTTTGGAGGAAGTCCTTTACTTACACCAGTACCACCAAATTTCTGTGCTGTTTCAATATAATTTTCATTAATTAATAAAGGCTGTTTATTATTTATCAGTTGTTGGTTGGCCCAGTTAAATGGTCTCGGGTTACTGTATAGACGTTGTCCTTTTTCAATTACATATTGCCATTGTTCCTCGCCTAACCTATGATCGAAGGTTCGGATCAAAACAGTTTGTGTGTCAAACAATTCACAGATACGATTACCGACAAGATCATAAATGGCTTGCATGTTCATTTCACGAACAAGACCTTCCTGTACGCTGTTAATAACAGCAAGTTCTGCAGTACGTTGTTCCGTTTCTTTTAATAAACGATTTGTCTCATCAAACAATCTTGCATTCTCCAATGCAACACTCATACTATTAGTGATAGTAGTTAGCAAACGAAGATCAGAATCAGTGAAAGCATTTTCCTTATCAACATTCTGCAGGCTTACGGAACCTTTTACAGCATCACCTACCATCATTGGAACAAATACTGCAGACTGTGGTGGCTGACCTTTTGTAACACCGCTTCCGCCATGTTGTTTTGCAGTTTCCAAATAATTTGTGCGTATATCTAATGGTTTTTTTGTTGCAATAAGTTCTTTACTGCTCCAGCTAAATGGTCGTGATTCTATTGGAAAACGAACTCCTTTCTCAATTGCATAATGAAAATGTTCAGTTCCGATCTCGTTGTTAAATGTTCTTATCACAAGTGTCTGAGTATCGGGAAATAAATCACAAAGGCGATCGCCAACCAATTCATAAATTCCTTGTATATCTAATTCTTTGGCCAAACCTTCCTGGACGCTATTGATTACAGCAAGTTCTGCAGTACGTTGTTCTGTTTCTTTTAATAAACGATTGGTCTCATCAAAGAGTCTTGCATTCTCCAATGCAACACTCATGCTGTTGGTAAGTGTAGTGAGCAACCTTAAGTCTGAATCTGTAAAAGCATTTTCCCTGTCCACGTTTTGCAAACTGATAGTACCTTTTACGACTTCACCAACCATCATTGGAACAAAGACAGCTGATTTAGGCGGCTCACCTTTGGTAACACCAGTTCCGCCAAATTTTTTAGATGTCTCCAGGTAATTTTCATTGATGAGTATAGGCTTGCGATCGCGGATAATATGTTGACTGGCCCAAATGAATGGGCGGGAATCAATTTTCAAACGTTCACCTTTTTCGATGGCATAACGAAAATGTTCGAGCCCGTTATCATAGTCAAATGTTCGGATCACTAATGCTTTTGTATCGGGGAACAATTCACACAGACGGTCACCGATTAAGTCATAAATTCCCTGCATATCCAGTTCCTTAGCTAAACCATCTTGTACACTATTAATAACAGCAAGCTCTGCAGTACGTTGTTCCGTTTCTTTTAATAAACGGTTTGTTTCATCAAAGAGCCTTGCATTTTCTAATGCAACACTCATGCTATTTGATAACGTTTCCAATAATCGAATGTCGGCATCGCTAAATGCATTTTCTTTATCGACGTTCTGCAGGCTTACATAGCTTTTTACTTTATCTCCTGAAATAAGTGGAACGAATAAAAGTGATTTTGGATGCTCGGTCCCCGGCAAAACCTTCATTCCAAACTTAGCTGCAGCTTCTTCAAAGTTTTTATTGATAAGGATCTTTTGTTTTGTATCGATCAATTGCTTTCTTACTTTATCATAGTGCCTGGGCTTTAGATGAAATCTTTCTCCTTTCTCGATCGCATAGTTAAATGTTTCAGTTTCTTTTTCATGATCAAGGCTGGCAATGATAACTACTTGTGCGTCAAAAACAGTTCTTATCCGTTCTCCTATTAATTCATAAATGCCTTGTATGTCGAGCTCTTTTGCTAACCCTTCCTGTACGCTGTTGATCACGCCTAACTCTTCAGCTCTTTGTTTTAATTCATGAGTCCTTTGCTCGACAACCTTTTCTAATTCCTTATGTTTTTCTTGCAGTTTCCTGGTACGCCATCTGACAATCAGATAAATAACCGCAAATGCTGCGAGTACATATAATGTATAAGCCCACCAGGTAGCATACCAGGGTGGTAAAACTGAGAAAGTATAAATTGCTTCTTTACCTTCTACATCATAAATATTTTTTGCTTTTACATGAAATGTGTAGTCACCTGCAGGAAGATTACCAAACTCCCGGGAGGTTTGCCTGTTCCATTCTGTCCAACCTTTATCATGCCCTTCTAAGTAAGTGGAGAAACGAGTTTCATTTTCCTGTTTGAAAAAAGGGGCTGAATATTGAAAACGAACAATGTTCCATTTGTGGTCGAATTCAGCTTTCTCAACTGGCAAAGCAAATCCTGAATAATAAACTGAGTCTTCATTCAAAGAGATACTTCGAACAATGGTGGTAAACGATGCTTCTGATGTTTCAGTAAGATCACCATCATATCTTATAATACCTTCCCGCCCGCAGAACCAAATTACATTCTTGCCATTTTTATCTGTAGAAGTAGTAACAGCCCAAACAGGGTAATTTTTTCCAAGTTCTCTGAATGGAGCATCAATAACCTTGAGACTGCCGTCATTCGTTTTTAGCTTTGCAAATACACCTGTACCGAAATTAGCCCAAATGTTTCCTGAATTATCCAGGGCACTTATACCCGTACCATCAGCATCATGATCTATGTAATTTTTTATAAATGCAGTTGTATCTCTGGTAAAACGATCTTTTTGCTCATCAAAAATAAAAACTGAATCCTTCTGAGAATAAAAATATGTCCGATCACCAAAATCAGAGAGAAATACATTTTTTACCGGAAGACCTTGTTTATAGTTGTAAAGTGTAAAAGACTTTTCTGTAACAGTTACTTTGCCATCTTTTCTATCAGGCTTTACTAATTTCAGTTCACCGGGGTTATCGCCTGCGATCCAGAGATATCCATTTTTTGTTTCACTGAAATAACCAGCTGCAGAAGATAATCCGTCAGCGTATGATTCAACATTATAGCTACCCGAAACCGGATTATACCGGACGATCGCCAATCCATTTCTCAGGTCGCAATAAAATACTGTTGTGTCAATTTTTGATCTTAAAATTTGGGTAAGATGAAAATCATAATTCACTCCAGGAATTACCGGAATTACTTTATTTCCTGAAATTTTCAATAATCCTTTTTCAGCTCCGGAAACAAGAAAATCATTTCCGTTTTTTAAAAAGCCATTGGAACCTGATTGTCCACCGGTGCCTTGTAATTTTTCAAACCTGTTATTGGATCTGTTTAGCATAAAGATCCCATTATTGGTTCCTGCATAGATCACTCCATTGTCACTACCGACAGAAAAAACAGTTTTTGAAGGCAAGCCCATTGACTCATTATAATAAGTAAGTGAGGAACGAAGATCTAGTTTTGCAATTCCATTGAACAAAGGCATCCAAAGAATGCCGCGGCTGTCTTCAAAGAGATAATCTACTGAATTATCCTGGAGCCCAACAGACTTGTCCACCCGTTGAATGAGCTTTCCCTGCTTATCTATAATAACCATTCCATCATTAAAAGTATTAATGGCTATTAGTCCATTACTAAGGATACGACCGCCGTAAAGGCTGGTATTGAAAATATATTTATCGGCTTCTGTTTTAAATGGAGTAAAATCTTTTCCATCATATAAGAAAAGACCCTGGGTCCTGGTGCCAATAAGCAATTTATCCTTGTCAAAAGGCACTATTGCGTAAATACGTTCATTGGCAAATTTTTCTCCATTAGGTACTACATGAAAACTATCGTTCTTTAAAATGGTTAACCCTCTTGTCCATATTCTGCAGTAATATTTATCGTCAATCACGGCACCCACATGAAACCCATCTTTACTTTCAAGAACACGAAAAGATTTGTAATCCCATATTAATATCCGGTTGTTTGACCTGAAAAGAATATTTCCATCTTTTAGAGTGTTTGTTTCCCATACTATACCAAAATTTCTTTTGTCCTGGGGCAACTTATCTTTCAGTGAAATAAATTCCAGTTTGCCTTTTTTTCCAGGTGCCAGGTATCCAATATCACCATTTGTTGCCACATAAATTTTTCCATCTTTCCCAATAGTTAATGCTCTTGTTTCTAGAATGCCCGGGGGCCTTATCAATTCCCAATTCTGACCATCAAAAACAAGAATACCCCGACTATTGGCAAAATACATTACACCTTTATCATCTTCGACTGCCCACCAATTCACACCATCCGCATTATAATCCTGGTAGCGGTAGTTGGTGATAAAAGGCAAACCTTTGGGATCATCCTGCGCAAAAACGGGAGCTGAGAATAGCAAGCCCAAACATGCTATTAGAATATAACAACATAAATAAAGCCGGTAAAAGGCTTTGATTTTTTTCATAATCGTAATTTAAATAACAGGAATTTTTCAAGGGAGAATGGCTCGGAGAGGTTTCAAAGGGGTAGATCCATACAGGTCTATATAATTCTCTAAATGTATATAAAAATAGTCTAAAAGAACAATCTGTCTATCAGTAAAATGAGGAGTTCTGATAGAGGCAGAGTAAATAATTGGAGCGAAGAATTAGGAAGAGCCTAAAGACCCAAAATTGCTTTCAATTTTGGATAACCAGTTCTGCTAACCGGAACTTTTGCACCGGAACGAAGTATTGCGACATGATTGTCTTTTTCGTAAGGATCAATTCTTGTGATCTGTTGAAGATTTACAATATAAGAACGATGTGAGCGGACAAATTGTGATGCATCGAGTACTTGCTCGAAATGACTCATCGTTTTATTTTTCAAAAAATAACCTTCTTTGGTAAATACTTTTACAAAATCATCAGCTGCTTCTAAATAAAAAATATCCTGTACCGGAATTATTTTGATCTTGCTTCCGTCTTTAATTACTATTCGCTGGTTTTGAGGAGCAGTCAATGAAACATCATCCAGTAATTGTTTTGTTTGCTTTTCGCTGTTTGAGTTATTTTTTTGCTCTCTCCATTTTTTAATTGCTTTTTCAAAACGATCCTGGTTAAACGGTTTTAATAAATAATCAATGGCATGTGCCTCGAAAGCTTTAATGGCATATTCATCAAATGCTGTTGCAAAAATTACAGCAGGAGGATTTTCGATCAGTTCCAGCATTTCAAAACCGTTGATCTTTGGCATTTGAATATCTAGAATGATAAGATCGGGTTTATATTGTTGAATGGCTTTCACTCCTTCATATCCATTGCTGCATACTTGTGATACGACAAGGTCAGGAAAATTCTGTATGTATTCGATCACAACGCTTCTTGCCAATGGCTCATCATCAATGATTATTACTTTGCTACTCATGCCTGTGGAATTTTAATTTTTGTTGTAAAGATATTTTCTTTTGCTTCGGTGCTTACCAGATCGTTTCGTGCAAATAATAAATACAACCTTCTTTGCACTGATTGTAATCCAAAACCTGTGCCTTTTGGTGCCGAAGTTTCAGGATCAAAAGGATTTGTAACTGTAATTACTAAATTATTTTCTTCTCTTACTGCTTTTAAAATGATCTCAATCTCATCAATTGTATCATACAACCCGAATTTAATTGCATTTTCCATAACAGGCTGTAAAAGCAAGGCAGGTAATTTTAATTCATCCAAAGATTCATCATATTCAATACTTGTTGCAAGCCGGTGACCAAATCTTACTTTTTCAATATCCAAATAGAGTTGCAGGTATTGAAGTTCTTCTTTTAATGTTACCCACTGGTGTTCTTCTTTTTTTATAGTCCCCCTTAAAAAATCAGAAAGCTGTTGTACCATTTTTCTTGCTTCCTGCGGTCTTGAGCCGATCAGTGCATTGATGCTATTTAAACTATTGAAAAGAAAATGAGGTTGAAGCTGCTGGCGCAATTTAAAAAGTTCAGCTTCCTTCGATAATTTTTCAGCATCCTGTTTTCTTGCTTCCTGTTCACTTTGTTCCTGCCAATTGTACCAAATAACGCTGATAAGAATGACACATCCAAGTAAAAGAAAATCAAGACTGCTGCGAACCCATAAAGAGCGGTTGAAAAAAATTATGTAGTCCTCATTTGAGGCATAAATGTTTTTTAAAATAACTTTTGTAATTAAAATAACAATGACAGTAATTAATAAACACCAGGTTAAAAGATGAAAATACTTTTCCTTTTGCGGCAAATAGTAATGAAGCATCATGATCACTAGTAGACAAGCAAAAATTAATAATGCGTCATTTATTGCACCATCAACTATGGCCATTGACCAACTTAGCCCAAACCAGCGCAACAATAATACATGATCAACAAATATTATTAACCAGCAAATGCTGAAGATGACCCTGAATCTTGTTACAGAAAATGGAGAAGTTGCCATGTGTATTTATACCAGTTGCAAGAGTTGATGCGTGTCTGAATGAAGAATGCCCTGTGCTTTTTTATTTATCACTTCGGTATACACGTCACCATTGTCTTTTTCTTCAATGCGTGAATAAAGCTCTGCACCATCGATCATTTCCCCGATCTTATAAAGCTCACTTACATTAATAAATTGCCATTGTACTAATTCACGTTTCAAATTATAAAATGTTTCTTCCTCTTTTTTCCCTGTTTGCTGCGCCTTATAAAAAGCATCTTCTTTAGTTGTAGCGTGGATCAGGCGGAGTTGTTCATCAAACTGCGCAGTGTGATCACCATCGCCACAAATTATTCGATAAACGATTTTAGCAAGATACCAGTTCATATCAGTAAGGTTATGGTTTATGATTAAAAACTTTTTATTTCGATGCCACCAAAGATCACCGTTCCTCTTATATATAATGTTTTTTCGGTTGCCTCTGTTATTGTTTGCATTCTTCTTTTATCCTCGATGCCTCCGAAAATGGTAACAGCCTCTGATTTTACCGACCAGTTTGAAGGAACAAGAAGTTTAGTGCCGCCAAAAATTGTTGTGAGTTCGATAACTGAAGTGCCTGTAAAATCAGCTTGAGAAAGATCCAATTCGGTTCCACCGAAAATATTTACAAGGTCACCACCTTTAAAATTTTTTGAAATGATGATTTTCTTTGCTCCACCAAAAATTGAGGTGCTATCAACGAAATCTTCTTTTGAATAATCAATGTCTTCTGTAAAAAAAGAATCGCTGGCTCCTTCTGTTTTCTTGTTTGGATTAAACTTCCATCCACGACGTGGACGCAGAATAATGAATAAGCCTACAACTATTATTGCCACCGGCCACATATAACGACGGAATGAGATCTCTGGATAGATTTCGTTTACGAGAAAGATGCCACCGATAAGTATAAGAATAAGCCAGCTAGGGCCACGAAAATTATGGCGAAGCCCGATAAACATACCAAATGCTATCAGTAACATTTGCCAACTGAAAAGCCAATCAGGAAAATCTGTAAGGGTCGCTTTTAATAATGCAGCAACGCCAATAATCAGTATAAAAACTCCAGTCAACATATTATTACTCCTGCCACTTATGATCCCAAACTGTCCCTGTTGGCCGGGTCCACAACGCTCTTTCCATCTTTCTTCACGTCTTTTTCTTCTTTCTTCTTTTCTTTCCTCTCGTGAATCTTGTAGCTCTGTCATAGTTGTAAATTTTAATCAAATCTATGACGGCAATGTAGAATAGGCAATAGGTGAGAGGTAGTAAGGGGGGAGATGTCGGTGAATGACAGGAAAAGACCGGTGAAAAGCCGCGAATAATTCGTCCAGGGAGGAGTAGAAGATCAGGACATAGAAATGCCCCACTCAAGGCTATATGTGTCTTTGCTTTCTTTTATGCAGGTAAACAGGAAACTAGTTATAAAAGGCATATTGATCTTCTCGTCCCTGGTTTCAATTGCCATAGTACCGCTTACATAGGTT
>DATDCP010000195.1:0-3337 GCA_036524255.1 Chitinophagaceae bacterium | reverse complement strand
TATCAACCTGCAAGAGGCGGTATGCTTCACCACTACGATGGCATGGAAGGTTTTGATGAAACACCATTTAAGGAATCAGCAGAAAAAATGCTGGAAATGGGTTATAGCTGGGATCTGATCAGCGATAAGCAAATACAACAGTTGCAATTTGCGAATGGAAAGATCAAAGCGCCGGGCGGGGAATATCAAACTATTGTTTTAAGTGGTGTAAAGTATTTACCATTAAATACATTAAAGAAGTTAGTAGAACTTGCAAAGCAAGGTGCGGCAATTATTTTTCACGATGGGGTTCCTTCTACTGTTCCCGGCCTGAGTGATATTGAAGATCAACAAAAACAATTCGATGCATTAATAAGACAATTACTATTTATAAGAACAAATGCTGCTGGTGTCAATAATGCTGCAATTGGTAAAGGAATGTTTTGGGAAGGGAAAGAAATTAAATACCTGCTGGCAAATGCAAAAGTCCGGCATGAAATGTTTCTTGCAGATAATAAACTCCAGGCTATTCGAAGAAAGATCAATGGAGGTGAATATTATTTTATTACCAATGATGGTAAAACTGCATTCAATGATTGGGTTTTGTTAAATACAAGACTGCAAAATGCTGTTTTGTTTGACCCGATGCAGCAAAGAAGTGGTATTGCTAAAACAAAACAAGGAGATAATTATACATTGGATATTTTTCTGCAACTGGCACCCGGCGAATCTTGCATTGTACAAACCAGCGAAACAAAACTTACCGGAAATAAATTCCCCTATACGGAAACAGCAGGCGATGCAATAGCAATTACCGGCAACTGGGAATTAAAATTTTTATCAGGCGGACCTGTGCTGCCACCAACAAAGGTTGATCAATTAAAGTCATGGACAGATCTACCTGTTAGCGGTGTAAAAGAATTTTCCGGAACAGCACAATACAGTATTCAATTTAGCAGACCCTCTGTTACAGCCGATGTATGGTTGCTGGATCTGGGAGATGTAAAAGAATCAGCAACAATTATTTTAAATGGAAAGAAGATCGCAACACTGATCGGACCGGTTTATAGCGTAACAATACCCGCAGTTCAATTAAAACCGGGTAACAATTTACAGGTGATCGTAACAAACGGAATGGCAAACCGTATAATTGATCTGGAAAAAAGAGGAGTACCATGGAAAAAATTTTATAATGTAAATATGCCTGCAAGGCTTGCGGAGAACAGGGGAGCCGATGGTTTATTTACAGCAGCGAAATGGCAACCAAAACCTTCAGGTTTGCTCGGACCTGTTACTATCACACCAATAAAGCTGGTTCAATAGATGAGTAAACTGTTTTAGCTTTTAATATTTTATCAGCAAACCTGTTTACTCCAAAGAGCGGGATGAACCTGTTCTGATTAGATTGAAATGATCTTTATGAAAAAGAGTTTAATAGTATTCATTGTTTTCTCATCACAGTGCTTGCTTGCACAACAAAAGCAAATACAATATTTAACTGGTACAGATGCAACACATACCGTGCAATGGGATTTCTTTTGTACAGCCGGTCGCAACAGCGGTGAATGGAAAAAGATACAAGTACCAAGCTGCTGGGAACAACAGGGCTTTGGCAATTATAATTATGGCCGGGATTATAAAACGAATGGAAAAAATGCAAGGTTCTATGATGAGCAGGGCATATATAAATACCAGTTTAAAATTCCTGCAACATGGAAAGGGAAAAATATAAATATCGTTTTTGATGGCAGTATGACTGATACAGAAGTAAAGATCAATGGAAAGTCGGCAGGGGAAATTCATCGCGGCGCATTCTATCGTTTCAAATATGACATCACATCTCTTTTATTTTTTGACAAACCTAATACACTTGAAGTAACGGTTAGCAAAATGAGCAGCGATGCAAGTGTAAACAATGCAGAACGGCTCGCTGACTATTGGGTTTTCGGCGGCATTTTTCGTCCCGTGTTTTTAGAGGCAACTCCTAAACAGTTTATAGATTATGTTGGCATTGATGCAAAGCATGACGGAAAATTTGCAATGCAGATCTGGGCAAAAGGTCTTACGCAAAATGCTACTGTAGTCACAACAATCAGCGATGTAAATAAAAAAGTGATTAGCGCTTTCGAAAACCCTGTTGCTAAAGGAGCTGAAAATGTGACTATAAATACAGAGGTTTACCATATAAAAGAATGGACTTCTGAAACGCCAAATCTTTATAATGCCAATGTCGTTTTGCAAGATGCAGCAGGAAAGAAACTCTATGAACTGAACGAAAAATTTGGTTTCAGAACAATTGAGGTAAGATATGGACAGGGAGTATATATCAACGGAACACAAGTAAAGTTTAAAGGTGTCAACCGGCATTGTTTCTGGCCTGAGACTGGCCGGTCTTTATCAAAAGAAAATGAATTGCAGGATGTGTTGCTGTTGAAAGAAATGAATATGAATGCGGTTCGTTGTTCCCACTATCCTCCTGATAAATATTTTTTACAACTCTGCGACTCCTTAGGTATTTATGTTTTAAATGAGCTAGCCGGCTGGCAAAAGTTTTATTCGGCCAAAGCTGGTGAACCGCTGGTGAAAGAATTAGTGTTAAGAGATCTGAATCACCCTTCAATTATTTTTTGGAATAACGGTAATGAAGGCGGTACTAACAAAGAGTTGGATGATGATTTTGTAAAATGGGATTTTCAGAAACGACCTGTTTTGCATCCGCATCATCGTCCGGGAAATCAATTTAATGGTATCGACTGCAATCATTATGAAGATTATTATAGCACACAGAAAATTTTAAATGATTCGCTCATCTACATGCCAACGGAGTTTTTGCATGCACAGGATGATGGTGGCGGTGGTGCTGCTATGGAAGATTTCTGGGAACTGCACTGGAGATCACAGAAGAGTGCCGGTGGTTTTATCTGGGTTTTCGCAGATGAAGCAATTGTTCGAACTGACCTGAATAATGCATTGGATGCAAACGGGCTCAATGCAAATGACGGCATCCTTGGTCCGCATCGTGAAAAAGAAGGAAGCTTTTATGCATTGCGTGAAATTTTTTCTCCTATAAAGCTTTCCCTACCCGATCAGTTGCCCAGAAACTTTAATGGAGAAATTGGAATTGAGAACCGGTTTCATTTTCTTAATACCGATCAATGCAAATTTTACTGGGCATTGGTCGATTACAGCAAACCTTTTGATCGTTTTGACGGATATGTTGTAAAACAAAAAGGAATTGCTGCGTCGCCCAATATTTCCCCGGTGCAAAAAGGTATATTGAAGATCGATCTTCCGGCTGATCATAAAAATTATGATGCACTTGTAATTGTTGCAAAAGATAATTTTGGAAAAGACATTT
>DATDCP010000194.1:0-8198 GCA_036524255.1 Chitinophagaceae bacterium | reverse complement strand
GCCATTGCAATTATTTCTCCATTGATCATTGGATTTATGCCCGGTCTTGGAGCAGAAGCATTAGGTGGTTTTCTTGCTGGTGCAACAGTGAGTGGTGTTTTAATGGGAATGTTCCAAAATAATGCCGGCGGTGCATGGGATAATGCCAAAAAGAGTTTTGAAAAGGGTGTTGAAATTAATGGGGAGATCTACTATAAGAAATCAGAACCGCACAAAGCATCAGTAACTGGTGACACTGTTGGTGATCCTTTCAAAGATACTTCAGGACCTTCAATGAATATTTTGATTAAGTTAATGTCAATTGTATCTTTGGTCATCGCTCCTACTCTTGCGCAAATAAGTAATGCAAAGAGTGAAGCAGCAGTATCTCAAAAAAATGAAATTAAACCTGTCGCAGTCGTAACCAAAACTAATACTGCAAACACAGTTGAATATAAATAACTAAAGAGTCTAATCAGAACCATTACTTAAGTCCTGCTGTTTCTACAGCGGGACTTAGTTTTTTATACTCATTCAAACATTCATCGTAACCTTTTAACCGTTCATCCGTCCTATTGTTAATCCATGTTAAATAAAATTAAATTTGGCTAAGGAATTACCTTCGTACGAAATAAGTCGTATATTCGGGTCATAAAAGATTAAAATCATGGCAACTACCCGTTATATCAAACCCACTGAAAGCGAATTGGAAATATTACAAGTTCTATGGAAAAAAGGCCTTGCTACGGTTCGTGAGGTACATGAAGAATTAGCTGCATTGAAAGATGCTGGTTATACAACCACTCTTAAGCTGATGCAGATAATGAATGAAAAAGGTTTAGTAAAAAGAGATGACAGTATGCGTACCCATGTGTACCAGGCAGCAGTGAGTAAAGAAAAAACACAAAAACATTTATTAGGTAAAATGATCGATTCACTTTTTGGAGGCTCCCCTACCCAACTTGTTATACAAGCATTGGGTGAAAGTAAAGCCACTCCTGAAGAACTGGAAAAGATCCAGGAAATGATCGATAATTTGAAAAGCAAATAAGTTTTGTATTAATGAACCAGGTAAACTTTCTGCAATCACTTGGATGGGCATTGATCAATAGCCTGTGGCAAATGGCTTTGCTTTGGGTGGTTTACCAATTTATTACGGCTTCCTTTCATAAGATCAAACCTGCACATAAAACATCTTTAGCTACGATATTGACCTTCTCCGGATTTGCATGGTTTGTTTACACTTTTATTACTTCACTTGTATCAGAAGCAAACTCAATAACCTCATTCTATAACACAGGATTGATCAGCAATGACGATTGGAAATATTTTGCAAGTAAAATTTTACCATATGCATCGCTTATTTATCTCGTAGTCTTAATAGCTCCCATTTGGCAATTTATCCGCAACTACAGATATGTGCAAATGATCCGCAAGACTGGAATTAAGAAAATGGATGTTGCATGGAGAATGTACGTTAAGAGAACTTCGGTGGCTATGGGTATTATGAGAGATGTAAAGATCTGGCTATCAGAATTGGTAACATCACCAGTCACGATTGGTTATTTAAAACCGATCATATTGATCCCGTTTGCAGCAATTAATAATTTGACGCCCCATCAATTAGAAGCCGTTATTCTTCATGAGTTAAGTCATATATACAGGTATGATTATTTCTTAAATCTTATTCTCAGTTTTATTAAAACCGTTTTATATTTTAACCCTTTTGTAAAACTTTTAATAAAGAGTGTTGAAAAAGAAAGGGAACATAGTTGCGATGAAATGGTTCTACAGTTTCAATATAAACCAGGAGAATATGCTTCAGCATTATTAAGATTAGAACAGAACAAACATCGCCAAATGGTGATGGCGGCAGCAGGCAAAAACCATGACCTCTTAAACCGTATAGAATCCATACTTGGTATGAGAAATAAAGGCTGGAATCCTGCCAGGCAGCTATCTATTGCTTTTCTTACCATGTTTGGCATTGCTTTAATTAATTTTTTTGTTTCTGTAAACAAACAAGATCCTAAACAAAGTTTCTATACGCTTTCAAGCGAATTAAGTCCTTATTATTTTCTAAATGGCAAAAAAGCTACTTCAAATAATTTGATTGCGCAAGCCTCAACAGCTAAAAATAGTTTAAAGAAAAACACCGGAGTTAAAGATGTTGAAGATATTTTTAGTCCTGAAAATTTAGTTCCAGATGAATCAATTGCTCCGCAATTTGTAAATGTAGGGTATTCAACTCCTTTAGTACCCGAACTTGCCCCTGACGAAGAATGCAAAGTGAAGGAAGCAGTTGATGCAACGAAGAAAATTTTAAAGGAAAGCGAATGGAAGGCAATGGAAAAAATTTATGCAGATGCCTTTAGCGCTGCAGAAAAATCACAGATGAAGTCAGAATATGATTTCGAGATAGTTGACAAAGTTAACTGGAGCAAACTCGAAGACCAGTTGCGCCTTTCCTATTCACAGATCAACTGGGATGATGTAAATCAAAAAATAAACACTTCGCTTTTTCAAATAAAACTTGACAGCGTACAGCAGCAGATCAACTTCAATCTGAAAACGTTGGTCAATGTTGAAAAAGCCTTGAAAGCAAATAACGTTACTGCAATTCCTGATACAGACATCACGTTACAACTAGTACAGGAAAACCAACAGAAAGCGAAAGATCAGTTATCAATAATTAGAGCTGCAAAAGTTAAGAAGATCGTTAGATTGTAATTGCTACCAGCAACGAGGGCATTTCTCGCTAAATTTATTCCCAAGTAAGAAACCTATCATTAATTCATGAGTACCGCGACTCACCGAATTCAAATTGCTTGTAGTAAAATCATAAGCATACCCGATATTAAATGTATTGCTGACATTTAAACCCAACATAGCAGCATAGCCATCCTGGTAACGATAGCTGCCTCCTACCCATAAAAGATCGCGGTATTGAAGTTTCACATTTGCTTCAGGTTGAAAATTACTTTTGGAAGATGCACTAATATATTTCACCATTATGGAAGGGATCGCATTAATATCATCTGTTAATAGAAAACGATAACCTGCATTCAGGAAAATATGCGGAACTAATTTTCCAGCTGTTTCAAATGCTGCATCATCTACAAATTGTAGCTTTTGTGGGATGACTTGCTGAGCAGCAAGGCCAATAAAAAAATCCCGTGAATAAAGATATAAACCTGCAGAAAGATCTGGTCGTATTTTAAAAAGTTCACCACTGATGGCAGAGCCTGTTGCGGGGTCAATTGGATCACCACTACCACTAAAATCATGCATTGTTCTGTCGATACTTACTTTGGAAATGCCGGCAGCAAAACCTGCCGAAAGATTTGTAGTTGGACTTAATCCAATATGATAAGCATAAGAAACTGTCGAAGTAAACCGATTATAACTTCCGGTCTTATCATTTATGATTGACAACCCAATACCATGATGAGGTTCTGCAGCTGTATAATTTTCCCAATAATACTTTCCTCTCGGATTCTCACCGGGAATTGAATAAGATGTTGCAGATGTTCTGTAATCTTTTTTACCAAGTGGTGCATGAACCGTTATATAACTTGTTTTTGGTGAGCCGGCTAAACCCACCCATTGATCCCTTGCACTTATTTTTACATCCACATAATTTTCTATACCAGAAATAGCGGGATTAATTATGTATTGGTTCAATACATACTGTGTATAATGCGGCTTTTGCTGCGCCTTTCCGGCTAGCATCATAAAACTAAACACACCGATAGTTAATATCTTTTTCATTTTATCTAACTATATCTACATAGCCAGCTTGTTTTTGCCGGCCATTTTTCGGATCAACAATATAATAATAGGTACCAACCGGTACAGGTTTCCCATTTACAGTGCCATCCCATGGAGTTGTATAGCCTACTGTATAATAGATTCGCTGACCATACCTGTTGAACACTTCAACTGTACACCCGGGATAAGTTTCTAAAAAGCCTATCACCCATCTATCATGGATATTATCACCATTCGGGCTAAAGATGTTTGGTATCTGGGGCTTCTTCAGCACTTTCACAAATACCTGGTCACTTGTGGTACATCCCTTATCTGAAGTTACTTTCATTGTATAAGTTATATCATCAACAGGCGATGCAAGTGGATCGGGCGCATTTGGATTATCAAGTCCTGTTGGTGGTGTCCATAAATATGTAACCGGGAATCCCGCATTCAAAGCCGGCGTTAATTGCACCACTCCTCCTTCCAATACGTTTTTGTCAGGTCCAGCAAGTGCATTAGGTGTTGGATTTACTGTTATTGTTTGCTCTATATAATTGCTGCAGTTATTTGCACCGTTAAATGTGTAGCGGATCTTATGTATACCCGCAGTTGCCGTATTTGGGTTAAAAAAACCAGATGGACTTACTCCTGGTCCGGAATATACTCCTGTTCCCGGTAATCCATTTGTAATACTGGCCTGTGTAATTTGAAATGAAGGAGCATTTGAACATACTTCATTCAATGCATCAAATTGCAAACTTGGTGTAGCCAATAAGGTTACTGTTTTCGTTAAAACATTCAGACAGCTGATGCCTGAATAAGAAATCATTCTCACAGTCACTGTTTTTGTAGCTGGAGCTCCAAACTCAGGATATGTATGTGTATATAATTTTCCCGGAGATGGAACATCATCAGTTGTTTTAATAGTTGGATCGTTTGACCAATCCCAATAGATCTCGGTTTTAACAATGTTTCCAAAATCAACTGTTGATGCATCTGTAATTGTAACCATCTTATTACTGCAAAGTGCATTTGCATCTTGCACTGTAAAGTTTGCAAGTGGTATAGAGCCGTTTACTGTAAACGTTTGCGATATCGTATCTGTACAACCATTGCTTGATGAAACGATCAGGGTGGATGTATAATTTCCTACAACAGTATAACGATGCGTTGGATTTTGAAGCGTTGAAGTATTCGGATTACCCGCATTTGCATTTGCGTCGCCAAAATTCCATTGCCATACTGCAATACTTCCTGTGGAAATTTTACTGGTATCAATAAAAGGAGCAGATGGATCTGTTAAACAAACTTCCGGAGAAATAAAGCCAGCATTGGGTAACACACCAACTGTTATTGGTCGTGTAAAAACTGTACTAACGCATCCGGTAATGGTCTCAACCTTCAGTGTCGCATTGTATGAGCCGGTTGTAGCATAAGTATGAATTTGTGGTGAATTGTTTGTTGCAGTAACAATTGGACTACCATCTCCAAAATCCCAATACCATTTTGCAATTGTTGATCCGCCACTAACGGTAGACAGATCATTAAAAGTAATAGCCTTTCCCGCACAAGAAGGAAGATCGCTGCTAAAATTTGCAACTGGCAGTTGCGTTAGAATAACATTTTTTGTGGCAATATCAGAAATGCAACCAATATCAGTAATGACAGAAAGCGCTGGAAAATAGGAACCAGCCGCAGTATAAGTATGCGATGGGTTTTGTATTGAGGATGTTGTAGCATCACCAAAATTCCAATTCCATTGAATGATCGGTCTTCCACCGGTATTAGATGTATCAAAGAAGTTAATCGGAGTGGTAACGCACCCATTGCTGTTAAAGTTAAATCCTGCGGTGGGTGGATTGAATACCTGCAGATCATAGTCTATTTCCTGCACACCACTGCAACCGTCACTTGTTGGGTTATTCGCAATTACTTTAATTGGATAAGTACCAATTGCAGAAATATTATATTGTAAAGGAAGACTAAAACGATAAACCGTTCGTCCATTCACAACCCATGAGGAATCAAAATCCGGGCTGTTGTCCATTACATCAGCGATACCCAAAGCATTAAGAGCTGAGCCAAATACCCATTGAACTTCTGTAGGCTGATAAGGAAGCACTATCCTAAAATAAAATGGTGTGTTTTTACAAGTAGCCGGAAAGTTTACAGTTGCATATTCATTGATGATACTTATAAACTGGTAAAGGTCTTTTACATTCGCTCCCGCCGAGTATCCATACGATTCTGCATCCGCATACCCATATGCCAGTGCATTAAAACCAGAATCGCAAGTTAATTTATGATATCCTTGTGCGACATTCGGAAGATATAAATAAGAATATGACGGATCGCCGGGATGGGTAACCCACGACGCAGAAACAGGTATTCCATCTAATTTAAATGATGAAATACCAGTGCCTCCATTTCTCATGATAACATGCAGATGATGCTGCTGATTTGAAGGAGCGGCAAGATTTGAACTTACCAGGGTAACATTATTAATATTTTGCTCAACGGGGTTTAGTATGATCATATCGGGGTCATACGGAGACCCATTACCTGAGCATTGTTGCGTTGTGAAATATTGAGCAACACTTATTGGTTCAGTTGCGGTTATTACATTAGGAGTATTATTGGAAAATTGATAATAGTTATTTGTAAATGATGCGCCGGGTATTAATGTTCCATTTAGATACACATTGGTAGAAGTTGTTCTCCTGATGATACGGAAAAAATTTGTAGGACGACTATAACTTGGGGCTGTAAGGTATTTTAAGCCCCAGGAGCCGGTTGGATATAATTGTTGATATAAGTTATCCGACGTACCTGCTGTAGAGCCACAGCCTATTGATATTTTACCACTTCCTGAAAAAACTGCTATTCGTTTGCAACCGCTACTTCCCGAAGCAACAGATCGAATTAATGAACCTGTAAGATCAGAACCGTTTGTGCCGCTTACTGTTCCCATCACCTGGTAGATCTGCCCTTTGTTAAGATTGACGGTGTAAGTTGTTCCTCCGTTCCATCCATTCTTAGTATTTGATGCAGGAGTGATCTCAACAGTAGTATTATCTTCAACAGCAATTATTGTAAAAAAGGAATTTGAATTCAATTCATTCGAAATTTGAGTAAAGTTGGTTGAGTAATACTCTTTACCCAAGACTGGAGTTGGCAGACATACAGTTGCGCCACTTACAGCGCTGCGGGTAATATAAGCATAGACAACTGAGTTCTTATCAGTAACCACACGGATTGTCTTTCCGGTAAATAAACCTTCATTATTGATAAAACAGCTTGTAGGAATAGTAGCACTAATTACCTGGCCGGCTGTGATCGTACCAGATTGAAGTGTCGAGGCTCCAAAAATTTCAACTGAATAATTTGTGGTTACATCCGACGTAATATAGAGGGTCATTACAGGGTTACCTCCACCAGACATACCAACATGGTAGCTATATGAAATCCAAAATTCCTTTCCTTTATTAGAAAAGTCCTGGCTGAATGATAAGGCAGGTACGGCACAGCAGAAAACGCCGATCAGCAGTTTCTTTAATAGTTTCATTTATCCAATAGTCCTAAAAGGTCCAGAAAGGGTTACAAGTTAATAAAAAGACGTTAAGAAGTAAAGGTTTAAAGTGATTTCCGAAATGTTCTTCAAAGGAGCGTATATATAGACGACTTTACTGAAACAATCCCTCTTCTTTTAGAATTGATTTTTTTAAGATCTGACAAATTCATTTTTATCCCGAGGGTCAAAAGACCAAGCCTCATCATGCATCGGAAACTTACGACTCCATTTGCGTCAACCAGCTTCATTTAACCAATGAAAGGGTATGAGTTAAAAAGCAAGTGGTTTTGAAGAGCCTTTCAAACATTATGAAAAATTGTCATCCTTGTACCTAAATAAAATGAAAGTGGAACAATCCTTCATTTAAGTCTGATTATTAACCAATAAGAATAAAATATTCCTTATTTAAACTTGACTCGGTAAAGTTGGCATTTATAGATGTAATAGATGTAAAAAAATAGTTCTAAAATTTTAAGTAATCTACTTTTATGGTCTTGTTATCACCATGTTATTCACATTTATTTTGGCACTTTATATTGGGTAAAATGAAATACTCAAAAAATTCAGAAATAGTAATTATTTTAGTAATAGAAAATATAGCTACTTGTACGATTAGTTGGCCATTTTACTCACCCGTTTTTTTTGAGTTAGAAAAAAAGTAATGGAGAATCAACCGAATCGGTGAATTAGGGAATAAGAAATTATTGAAGATCGGATGGCCCTGAATTTTAATGGAGGAGGCGCAAATTTGGCCGAAGCAATTCCGAATATCTAAGTGAAAATTCAAGACAAAAAAATACCCCCTGCCGAGCAAGAGGTTAATCAATTTTTTTATTGTTTAACTACTGGTGGAGCATGAATATTTGGGGCTTTCGCTGGTCCCCCATCTTCGGGC
>DATDCP010000193.1:0-3432 GCA_036524255.1 Chitinophagaceae bacterium | reverse complement strand
TCACCTGGAGGTACAAGGCAGGATTATTCATAATGATTGGAAAAAGATTTTAGACAGTTCAATGAAAGTGCTCTATGTGTGCGGCGGAGAATCAGTTCTCCGCCTTTTTTATAACCTGCAAAGAAACATTTCAGTAAGTGTTATTCTTTTCGTCTTCTATAGTTCGCTTACTTTTTAAAGATTGCAAACGAAAAAGACAGCGCCTTTATAAGTTTCAAATAGCACACCTGTCCCGAACTTGATTCGGGAAAGCATAAGCCTCAACTATCAGTTCAATGGTTCTATCACAATCGCCATCACCCGGGCAACTTCCATTTCCCCTTAGGGTTCTAAAGTCGGCGCACTTTTAGTAGTCTTATCCTCATTATTTATCTAAACATTATTAACCATGCTAAAAGAATTATTTGATCTCGTAAAGGGAGAAGCAACAGAAACTGTAATTAATAATCCTGATGTTCCTAACCAATACAATAATGACGTTGTGGCTGAAGCTACCAATACCGTAGCATCAGGCTTGCGTAACCTCGTTGCTGGCGGTGGTACACAAAACGTGTTATCGTTATTTGAGGGCAGTACAAATAAGAAAAGCCTGCTCAGCAACCCGATAGTCTCGATGATGATGGGGCATTTTGCTTCTAAGCTTATGAACAAATTCAACATGGGTACGAGCCAGGCCAATAATCTGTCGGGCAATCTTATACCCAATGTATTGGGCACGCTGATCAATAAAAGCAACGATGCCAATGATTCCGCTTTTTCCCTGGAAAAGTTATTGGCGTCGATCACAGGCGGCAGAAGTAACGAGGTTACTTCCCAAGGCGGCGGACTAGGCGGATTGCTAAAACAATTTAATGGTGGCGGTCAAAGTAATGGAGGCGGATTGTTGGATATAGTAAAGACTCTTGCGGGAGGGGCACAAGAACAACAGCAAAGAAATGGCGGCAGTTTGCTTGATCTTATCAAAGGGTTTGCCCGCTAAAGAGTTGTATGTTCTTTCTTTTGCTTGTGCAAAAGAATCCTTCGACAAGCTCAGGATAAAATCCCCAAAAAAAAGCACACCGGCAATGATATACGGCCATTGCCGTCCCGATAGCTATCGGGATTGATTTAGCTTTTGTGCTATTGTTAACTGAGCCAAACAATTCTTATCATCTGCATCGACGATAGTTTTGTTTTGCTTTTTCTAATCGATACTCCACAAATCTTGTTTCAGATTATCATGAATTTTCCAGCGCCTTCTTTTTCGTCTTCTTCTTTTGGAACCTGTCCTGAGCTTGTCGAAGGATCAAGGCAAAAAGAAAAATATTCCAATTTTATTCTGAAGTTACCACGAGTTTTTCTTCTTTCTTAATTACAAAAGACTGGTTAAACACAAATCCTTTACCCATTGCTTTAAAGCTGACTCTTGAAGTTTCTTCCTTTGCTACTTTATATCTCCTGGTATAAGAATTTCCTACAATGGATTCTTCAAACATGATATTTCCGTCATTATCCATGATCTTCAATGTGCATCCTTTAGCAGGAACTTCCATAAAAAGAAGATCAAACAATAGAAAATTGTTTTCCACTCCCATAAACTGGACCTTGTTGGCTCCATCTGTTTTCATTAAAGTTTCTGATTGATTTTGTGAATAAGATGAACCTGCACAGAAAGAAAAAAACACAATAACGATTGCTTTTACGAACACGAATTTGATTGATTTCATAAAAAAGGTTTTTGATTTTGATTTAATAAAACAAAATTCCAACACCATAGTTAACTGACTGTAAACTGCAGGTTAATTACCGATGATGAGATCATTCTCTTATTATGAAATCTTATGCATTATGATTTTTGTAACAGTAGACATTCTTCGAGAATAATTATTTCTATAGTCAAGAATTCTTTGACAATTTGGTTGGCATTTGAATGTTAGGGTTTTTTTACTGTAGAAGAACTTGATCTTTATTTTTGAGCTAACTTGTTTGCGAAGAGACACACCTGGTTATGTTTGTTGATGCCGGAAATATGTTATTGGTTGGATCGATATTATTATTGATCAGTGTTCTTGCAGGCAAAGCATTAAAACGCTTAGGCATCCCTACACTTATTTTCTTTTTGGTCATTGGTATTCTTGCAGGCTCAGAAGGAATCGGAGGAATTCATTTTGATAATGCAGCCCTGAGCCAGTTCATCGGGATCGTTGCTCTTAATTTCATTCTTTTTTCCGGCGGTCTTGATACCAACTGGGAAAGTATTAAACCCATTCTTTGGAGGGGAGTCGCTTTATCTACGATCGGCGTTATTCTTACCGCACTTTCCGTTGGCTTTTTTGTTCATTATCTTTTTGGATTTACACTGGCAGAAGGGATGTTGCTGGGTTCTGTTATTTCTGCAACAGATGCAGCAGCGGTATTTTCCATTTTACGCAACAAAGGAATCGCACTGAAAGGTAACCTGCGGCCATTACTGGAACTTGAAAGCGGCAGCAACGACCCGATGGCTTATTTTTTAACGATCTCTCTTACATCCATAGTCGCCAGCGGCAGCACCAACTTTGCAGAACTGATACCTTCTTTTTTAAAAGAGTTTATTATTGGAGGAGCACTCGGTTATATCATGGGAAAACTAAGTGTGTGGCTGATCAACAAAATTAACCTGGAGTCAGAAGGATTATACCCGGTACTTACTCTTGGCCTGGCCATCTTTACTTATTCATTCGCACATTTTTTAGACGGCAATGGTTTCCTGGCTATTTATTTATGTGCTCTTGTAATGGGGAATTCAAAAATGATTCACCGGAGAAGCCTTATAAAGTTTTATGATGGACAAGCATGGTTAATGCAAATAATTTTGTTCCTCACACTGGGCTTGCTTGTTTTTCCTTCGCAGATCATACCACTGATCGGCATGGGATTACTGATCTCCGCCTTCCTGATATTTGTTGCCCGGCCCATTGGTGTGTTTGGTGCACTTGTATTCTTTAAATCGAATATCAGGAGCAAACTTTTTATATCATGGGTAGGTTTAAGAGGAAGTGTGCCGATCGTATTTGCTACTTATCCTTTGCTGGCCGGTATTCAAAAAGCTGAGCTGATATTTAATCTTGTATTCTTTATCTCAGTTACTTCGGTATTGCTGCAGGGCACTACACTTTCTTTTATAGCAAAGCTCCTCCATGTATCGTTACCCGAAAAGGCCAAAAGAAGAACCGGTCTTGAATTTGAACTTTATGACAATATCAAGGGTGAAAAGCAGGAAATTATTCTTCCGGAAAATTCAAAAGCGGTTGGTAAACAAATTGTACAATTGGAACTTCCGGCAACTGTCAATATCATTGCCGTTAAACGCGGCGACGTTTATATAGCGCCAAACGGTTCTACCCGGCTACAGGCAAATGATATATTATCCGTACTGGCTGAAGATAAAAATTCATTGGAACAGGTTGCCAG
>DATDCP010000192.1:0-2762 GCA_036524255.1 Chitinophagaceae bacterium | reverse complement strand
AAACCCGTAGAACCTGATCAGGGTAATGCCTGCGCAGGGAAGGTGCTAATCATCTTTCATTCCTGTTAACAGCATTCCCTCTCATTTTTAATCTTTTAAACTTAAAAAATGAAGAGGATTGCCATTTTAATTACCGCTGCTTTTGTCGGCAACGCGGTATTTGGCCAAACTAAAGACAGTACAAAAAGAGACAGTTTTCTTTTGCTGGAACCTGTGGAGCTTAAAGCTATCCGGGCGGGAGAAAACTCGCCATTCACAAAAACCAATTTGACCAAAAAGCAAATTGAAAAATTAAATCTCGGTCAGGATCTACCATTTATTTTAAATCAAACTCCGTCGGTTGTTGTGAATTCCGATGCTGGTAACGGAGTTGGATATACGGGTATCCGGATCCGTGGTTCCGATGCATCAAGGATCAATGTGACCCTAAATGGAGTTCCATTTAATGATGCTGAAAGCCAGGGAACATTCTTTGTCGATCTCCCTGATTTTTCTTCTTCAGTAGGAAGCATACAAGTACAGCGTGGAGTTGGTACTTCATCAAATGGGGCCGGTGCCTTTGGAGCAAGTATAAATATTAGCACCAATGAAGCAAATCTGAAACCCTATGCAGAATTTAATAACAGCTATGGCTCTTTCAATACATGGAAGAATACGATCAAAGTGGGAAGCGGATTAGTGGGTGATCATTTCACAATGGACCTTCGTTTATCAAAGATCAGTAGCGATGGATATATTGACAGGGCAAGCAGTGATCTGAGATCCTTTTATTTTTCCACCGCTTATCTTGGTAAAAAGAATTCACTTCGTTTCAATATGTTTTCCGGTAAAGAAAAAACTTACCAGGCATGGTATGGAGTAAGTGAAGCCGATCTAAAAACAAATCGTACTATCAACTATGCCGGTATGGAAAGACCGGGTGAGCCTTACGATAATGAAACAGATAATTATAAACAGGATCATTATCAATTATTCTTTAACCAGGAACTGACAAGTCGTTTAAAATTATCAGCGGGTTTATTTTATATAAAAGGCAAAGGTTATTACGAACAATATAAAGCTGATCAAGCTTATGCTGATTATGGTTTGCCCGAACCTGTTTATGGAACAGATACGATCACCTACACTGACCTTGTAAGACAGCTTTGGCTTGACAATGATTTTTATGGAACTGTTTTTTCCCTGCAATACAAAACTGATAATTCACAATTCACTTTTGGCGGCGGGTGGAACCGGTATGAAGGCAATCACTATGGCGATGTTGTTTGGGCTGAAAAAGGTTTGCCATTACCCGGCAGATGGTATGATCTTGATGCAAATAAAAATGATCTGACTCTTTATTTTAAACAACAAACAAAGATCGGTTCATTAGTTTCTGTTTTTTATGATCTGCAATACCGGGGAGTGAAGTATAACCTGTATGGTTTCCGGAATAATCCTGCTATCATCATTAATAACACTTATAATTTTTTTAATCCAAAAGCAGGGCTAAGCTTTCAAAAAAATGAATGGTCAGGTTATCTCTCCTACAGCCTCGGGCAAAAAGAACCCAACCGTGATGATTTTGAAACAGGGTTAGAACAGCAACCAAAAGCAGAAAAACTAAATGATCTGGAATTAGGCGTTGAAAAAAGAAATGACAAATACAATATTGGTATTACTGGTTATTACATGCATTATAAAGATCAGCTGGTATTAACTGGTAAAATAAATGATGTGGGCGCCTATACAAGAACAAATATTCCTAAAAGTTATCGTGCTGGTCTTGAGTTAGTCGCGTCATTAAAAATTACTTCGTGGTTAAATGCTGCCGGAAATTTTTCACTAAGTAAAAATAAAGTGATCGATTTTACAGAATACATTGATGATTATGACAACGGAGGGCAACAAACCAACCAGTATTCAAAAACAGATATTGCTTTTTCTCCGAATATGGTTGGTGGAGCCACCATAAATTTCATTCCCTTAAAAAATGCAGAGTTTAGTTTTATAAGTAAATATGTTGGAAACCAGTATTTAGACAATACTCAAAATGAAAGCCGCAAGCTGAATGCATATTATACTCAGGATGCAAGATTCATTTATACCTTCAGTAAAAAATGTTTGAAAGAGTTGAACATTATTTTGCAAGCCAATAATGTTTTTGATAAAAAATATGAACCGAACGGTTATACATTCAGTTATTATTATGGCGGTAGTTTAACGACAGAAAACTTTTATTTCCCAATGGCCGGAAGGAATTTTATGGTTGGAGTGAATGTGAAGTTCTGAGTTGAAAGTTGTAAGTTATAAGTCATAAGTTCAGAGTCATTGGCTCTGAACTTTATTGTTTCTGAATGCTCTCATCCACCAACCTTCTCCTGCCAGGCAAGCATTCCACCCACAAGGTTTCTTGTGTGTTTAAATCCCATCGCATCTAAAAACATGCAGGCTTGTCCGCTGCGATTTCCACTACGACAATACAGTATAACTTCTTTGTCCTTCAGATCTTCTATTTCATCGATCTGCATGGATTGTATCTGACCCAAAGGGATCAGAACGCCACCGATATTAAAATCGGCATTCTCATGTGGCTCTCTTACATCTACGATATGTAATTTTTCACCTGCATCAAGACGTCTTTTCAATTCTTCCACAGTTATGTTATCCATAAAAAAGTTTTTATTGTTCAGGAATTTTTTGAACTGTTGAATCTATTGCAGGGCGGATCAAACTTAACCATACATTCATAGTTTGACCTGAACGTATCTTAATACGCTTTC
>DATDCP010000191.1:0-25697 GCA_036524255.1 Chitinophagaceae bacterium | reverse complement strand
ACGATCCATTGGTTAATATTTCTGTCAACGAACTTTATATAAGGAACAGGAAATAAATACCATCTTTCTTTAACTGCAACAAGTATATCTATATTATTACCTTCAAAACCTTTTAAGGCAACCACCACTTCATGAAACAACGCTGTACTTAATAATCGTTTTCTTCCTGTTTCAAATTCTTTTACAAGATCAGAAAGGGCATAAATTTCGCCCGATTGAAAAGGAAGCTCCCGAAGAATAACTGATTCTTTTGTTTTCCTATTTCCGGAGACAGCAATTTCCCTGATAGTAAAAACATTCGATGAGCCTGGTTGCTGAGAATAATGTTTGAGGGAATCCGCAATGGATAATTTTGGTACACCAGGTTGTGCATTGACAAAACCCGCAGACATAACTGTGATAAAAATGATTACTGAAAATTTCGCCATCCGCTGCATAACTCTGTTGTATAAAACCAATTTTCTAAGATAAGAGATTTTGAGGCTTAAAGAGAAGAGAAGAAATCATCAGAGTTTGAGATAATTCATCAGATTATCATAATTACTCCGCAACTCATTCTCATACAATTCTTCGCCAAAATAATACTTTACATTATACTCATAGCGTTGAAATGTAGCGACAATATCTGATATTTCAGTTTTATTGATCTTTATCGTAACCTGCATTAATCCGGTTTGCGGATTAGTATAAGTATTCAATTGTGTGATCTGTGCATCATTTGTTTCCACAAGCCGGCTAATTTCACTAAAAGAATAACTATTTGTCTCCAGTTCCAATACAATTAGCCCGCCAGGATCTTTTACATTCATGAATTCAGACGCCTGTTTCAACAATTCACGATAACTTACTACACCAATCAAATTTTTATTCTCATCGATCACAGGTATAACACTAAGTCTGTTTTCTACAGCAAGTTGTAATGCTTTTAGGAAATGGTCATTTTCATTGACAAAAAAACCATGAAAGCCTTCCTTCATTTCCTTGATCTCAACGGTGTCATCAGTCGCCTGCATTAAGCTTTCTTCATTCACTAGCCCAACATATTTTCCATCGTCATCTACTGCCAGGTGAGAAACATGACAATCATTCATCATCTGCAGTGAATTAAAAACTTTATCATGCAAATGAAGAACAGGTAAAGATGGAGATATGAGTTCACGGGTTAACATGAATAGCGGCTTTTCATTTAGAGACAGCAACTCCTATGCTACTGTTGCAGGCTCGTTGAGTTTTTTTAAAAATTTATGCAAGATGATATTGAATTCATCTGGCACCTCCATCATTGGAGCATGCCCGCATTTATCTACAAAATGCAATTCACTATTGGGTATCAACTTATTGAACTCACGGGCTACAAAAGGCGGGGTAATGTTGTCATTATTCCCCCATATTAATAACGTAGGTTGCTTGATTTGATTGAGTTCTTCCCCAAGATTATTTCTAATAGCGCTTTTTGCAAGGGAAATTATTTTGATCGCTTTTATCCTGTTATTTATGATACCGTACACTTCATCCACTAATTCTTTTGTGGCAGTTTTAGGATCATAAAAAGTAAGCTCAGTTTTGTTTTTTATGTATTCATAATCGCCTCTCTTGGGATAACTATCACCCATTCCATTTTCAAATAATCCGGAACTACCGGTTAATATCAATGATTTGATCCTTTCGGGATGTTTTAGCACATGAATCAGGGCAACATGACCTCCAAGAGAGTTACCAAGAAGATGTACATTTTTTAAATCTCTTGATTCTAAAAAACGATGCACAAACTTAGCAATACCACCAACTGTTGAATGAAGAATATCTAATTCAAATAATGGAAGAATGGGAACAATAACTTTATAATGTTGACGGAAATACTCAATAAGAGTTTCGAAGTTACTAAGTGCTCCAAAAAGGCCATGCAAAAGCACAAGGGGTTCTCCCTCACCTTCTTCCACAAACTTAAATTTATCCTTATTTTTTACCTCGTAGGGCATAATATTCCCAGCAATTAATTTTTGCTAAAATAGATGATTTACTGCAAAGTTCAGGGTTAATTGAATGCTGCGATTCAAAAATTAGTTAGCCGGTGGTACTTCTTTGGAAACCTTATCAAAAAAATCTTCAAGGTCCTGGAACATCCCTTTAAAAACTGGAATAATTTTTCCCAATCCGTCCATCAATTTCGGCCCCCAGGGCTGAATATAGGCATAAGTAACAGATTCCCTTTTTGTTTCTAGCTTTATAAAATTCATTTGATCCGCATAAAAAAGCAGAACACTGAAAATTATAATGTACAAGCCGGTATATAGTAAAATCCCGCCTACCTTGTTTACCCACCCAAGCATTGCAAGCTCAACTGTTTTTTGAATAAATTTTGCACCCAATCTTACCAGCAAAACAACGATCAGAAAAACAACGGCAAATGAAATTATTGGCAACCATTTATCTGAAACGTTGACGGCTTTGCCTATATAACCTGCAGCAACAACTGAAAGTTTTATGGCAGCAGCGAGACCAATAACTAATGCCACCAAAGAAAAAAGAGCAACGATCAATCCTTGCCGATATCCTTTGATAAGGGCCAGAATTAAAATCACAGCAACTATTATATCAAGGATCATTATAGTTATTTGCCAGACAAAAGTTCTTTTACCAATGCAGATATCGTTTTACCATCTGCCTTTCCTGCCAGTTTTTTTGTTGCAGCACCCATTACTTTTCCCATATCTGCCGGAGAAGAGGCGCCAACTTCACTAATGATCGCGGCCACTTCTGATTTTAATTCATCAGCAGAAAGCTGTTTGGGTAAAAACTTTTCTATGATTTCAATTTCTTCCTGTTCTTTTTGTGCAAGATCAGTGCGATTTTGTTGCTGGTAAATGTCGAGTGAATCTTTGCGTTGCTTTACTAATTTTTGCAACAGTTTTATTTCGTCATCTTCCTTTAATTCACCACCGGCACCTTCAGAAGTTTTTGCTAATAAAATGGCAGCTTTGATAGCCCTGAGACTACGCAATGCTTTTTCATCTTTTGCAAGCATCGCAGTTTTAAGATCACCCATTATTTTTTGTTCGAGACTCATGCTTTTTAGTTTGAGGTTTGAAGTTTAAGGTTCGAGGTTATTAATTTTTGATGTTCACTCAACATCAAACCTCGAACATAAAACAATTTTATGCTTTATTTTCCTGCATTTGTTTCTCTCTTGACTTATGATAAAAGTCATGTGCGAATTTTTTCATTTCCTCAACTAACTCCTGGTGTTGAGTTGCACGATTATAAGTATCAGCCATGGTCATTAATGTCTGATAAAAGAAATCCGTCATTTCATCTATCATCATCTCTTTTGTCCAAAGATCAATACGTAATGCGGTCTTTTCTGCGCCATCCCAAAAAGACAGCATCATCGCTTTTGCCTTTTGTGCATTTTCTATTGTTGAGTCTGAAGCTTTCCATAAAATTGCCTCAGGCACCTTATCATCGTTCAATTGAACATCTACTGTGATTGTTGAAGTCTTCATTTTATACAATTATAAATTGGCGGCAAAAATAACTCAATTCATTCTAAAGCCTTTATAATAGATTGCCATAGAAGTTCAGCGGATTTTTCACTTGTATATACTCCGGCAACCTGTTTTCCTTTTTCAATTAACCTGACACGATAATTTTCATCTGTGTAGACCTGCATCATTTTTTCTCCAATATCCTTTGTTGCTTCGGTTTCGGAATATAAGGCTGCATCTCCAAACGCTTCATTTATTATAGAATTCTTTAGGGCGATCACAGGGACACCCGATCGGGTAGCATTTAATGCTGCTAGCATGTCTTCATTTGCATTAAAGGGAAGAACTGCAGCATACGCTGAAGCAATGATCAATGCTACTTCTGGTTTATCTTTTATATCAATAACCCTTACATCATTCCTGTATTTATAACGCTCAAGGCTCCTTTCAAAAAATGAATTTGATGAAACAATTATTAATAATTTGAAGCTGCTTTGCTGTCTTTTTTTAAAATGAGAAAAGGATTTTAGGAGATTTATAAAGTCTTCTTGCCTTGAAAAAATACTGTTGAATAAAAAAAATTCTTTGCCTTCACTGTAATTATTTTTTATGACTTCTTTTTCTTGTTCATTTACTGGCTCACATATTTTATTTGCTGCCGGATATATAACGGTTATTTTTCCCTCACTTATTTCAAACTTTTCAATCAGCTTCTTTTTCATCAATTTATTTGGTGCTACCAATAATTGGGCTTTTTTAATATGGGTTTTCCTTGTTTTTTCTAAATTTTTAATCATCATAAATTGAGGAATAACGGCAGTCAAAGAGCAAGCATTATGAAATGAAATAAACAGATCTGCTTTTACTTTTTTTAATATCGCCGGTAGCTTTATATCCCACCATATCTTTCTAAATAGTGGATTTTTAGAAAGAGGTTTTACCAAAATGATTTCAATATTTGAGTAAAAAGAAAATTGTTCTGCTGGCTTTTGATCAGTTATTAGAATAAACCTATGCCCAGAATGACGTCCTGCCAGTAAAAAGGATGTTTCAACAATAAAACTATCCAAAACCGGCGAACAAAGGGCAATATTCATAAGAAACAAAGGTAACTGAAGTGAATTGAGCATCGAAAAAACGGGCGTCTATGTTGTAATAGAAACAGGCTGTAGTAAAATAACATTGTCAGACTCCCCCTTTTTACATTCAATTGACGTATTTATTAGAGAAAGTTTTCACCTTTAATCAGGTTTAAAAAGATAAAATAGCAGGCATATTTACAATTGTAATTGATAATAACGGGTTATACATTTGTCAATAGGAACAGAATTGATCACCAAAACACTGAATATGATTTTCTCCACGATAATTATTTCTGAATTCAAAAAATTGTTGGGATAAATTAAAATAATAAGCCATTATTGGTATCATATTTGTTGTTAATGCAGCGAAAATTTATTGAAAAAGCTCTTAATTTATATACATTATTACAGCAGATCAGAGTCGAGACGCCAGTGCTGACCTATGATGAAACCGCCGTTACACAGAGAAAATGGAATGCAGTGGTAAGAATGTAACGAGTCTACTGTCCAGTCGTCAATCAACTTCTGATCATTAAACGACCTCTTAGGTGGAAGAGGATGGTGGCTTGTAAAAGGGGCCTTGGTTCGGGGCCCCTTCTTTTTTTCCTTTCATTAAACTTCAAAGTTTCAAACATCTCGAACTCTTTTTCTACATTTGTTACTTCTCTAATTACATTTCATGGAATATAATACTATAAGAAACCAGTTAGTAATGCGTGAATATGGTCGCCATATTCAAAAGATGATAGAACATTTATTAAGTATTGAGGACCCCGATCGGCGCCAGGCTAACTCTCAGGCAGTTATTGAATTGATGGGTTTCTTAAATCCTCACTTGAAAAACGTGGAAGACTTCAGGCATAAGCTTTGGGATCACCTTTTTCTGATCTCTGATTTCAAACTTGAAGTAAAATCGCCCTACCCCATTCCTACAAAGGAAACTCTAAAAGCTAAGCCCAAACCACTTCATTACCCAAAACGCTATCCAAAATTCTCACATTTGGGTAAAAACCTTGAAGTGGTTATCAATAAAGCATTGAAAGAAGAAAACCCTGATAAGCGACTTGGTTTTGCAAATGCAGTGGCCTATTATATGAAGCTTGCCTACAACAACTGGCATAAAGAAATAGTTCATGACGACGCCATCCAAAGTGAATTGACCGGCATCACTGATGGCCAACTCACGTTTACGAATACTCCATTTGTAAAAGCATACCGTCCACAGCAGGATATGCGTGACAGGGATAGAGGTGGTTACGGAAAACCAAGAGGAGGAAAATTTCAACAACGTGGCGGAGGTAGTAATGGCGGAGGCAGAAGACACGATAGTCGTGATAATCGTGGCGGAGGCGGAGGAGGTTATAAAAAGAAAAGATACTGATCTAGTTAAAAGGTATATAAGTTTATAAAGTATAAAAGTTGATCTTCGAGGGGTCAACTTTTGTTTTTGAGATCTCATTAACTTATATACTTTTTTACCTTTATACTTAATACTTAGAACAAAATGCATTCATTCGAAGTTCAAGGTGGTAAAAAACTGAAAGGCGAGATCATTCCACAAGGCGCAAAAAATGAAGCGCTGCAAATCATCAGCGCTGTTCTGCTTACTCCTGAAAAAGTTACGATCAATAATATTCCCGACATAATCGATGTAAATCTTTTGATCGAGTTATTGGCAGATATGAATGTAAAAATTGAACGGTCTCAGAAGGATACATGTATTTTCCAGGCAAACGATGTAAACATTGATTTCTTACACAGTGAAACATTCAGAAAAAAAAGTGGTCGGCTTCGGGGATCAGTAATGTTTGCCGGACCAATGTTATCCCGATTCAGAAAAGCATTTATTCCCAAACCCGGCGGTGATAAAATAGGAAGAAGAAGATTGGATACGCATATCGCCGGGTTTGAAAAACTCGGCGCAAAATTTACTTATCATGAAGAAGATGGATTCTTTCATCTTGAAGCGCCAAATTTAAAAGGAGCTAATTTATTACTTGATGAGCCTTCAGTAACAGGAACGGCAAATATTATTATGGCTGCTGTAATGGCAGAAGGAGTTACCACAATTTATAATGCTGCCTGCGAACCATATGTACAGCAATTGTGCAAAATGTTGAATCGGATGGGGGCTAAAATCAATGGTGTCGGCAGCAACATGCTTATCATCAAAGGTGTGACAGAACTTGGAGGCACAAAACACCGGATGCTTCCGGATATGATCGAGGTAGGTTCATTCATTGGGCTTGCTGCAATGACACAAGGTGATATAGTAATAAAAAATGCCGGGATCGAACATCTTGGCATTATTCCCGAAAAATTTCAGCAGTTAGGAATACAAATGAACATCAATGGCGATGATATTCATATTCCCGAACAAGATGTTTATGAAGTGCACCGGTATTTTGACGGGGGAGTACTTACAATTTACGACCACCCATGGCCCGGCTTTACTCCAGATTTGTTGAGTATAGTTTTGGTAACGGCAATACAAGCAAAAGGAAGTGTATTAATTCATCAAAAAATGTTTGAAAGTCGCTTATTCTTTGTTGACAAACTAATTGACATGGGCGCCAAAATAATTCTTTGCGATCCACATCGTGCAGTAGTTATTGGCCTGGAACGTGAACAAAAACTCCGGGGAATTACAATGAGCAGCCCTGATATACGAGCGGGGGTTGCTTTATTGATCGCAGCATTAAGTGCCGAAGGAAAAAGTGTTATTCAAAATATTGAACAGATCGACAGGGGTTATCAGAATATTGATGAAAGATTGAGAATGTTGGGGGCAGAGATAAAGAGAATATAAACAGCCTTATTTCCATCATTTCATATCCGCAAATTATTTTCCCTATCTTTTCCCAATGCTAAACCGAAGTATAAGCAGATGGGCAATGGTATTGCTCGTCATCAATGGTGTTATCGGTTCCGGCATTTTTGGGTTACCCTCAAAAACCTTTAAAGAAGTTGGTGTTTACAGCATCGCCGCCTTTCTCGTTTGTGCTGTTGCGGTCTTTGTTATCATTTTATGTTTTGCAGAAGTAAGCAGCCGGTTTGACAAAACCGGGGGTCCTTATCTCTATGCACTTTCTTCATTTGGTCCTTTACCTGCATTTCTTACCGGTTGGCTGTTGCTGGTAACAAGAATTATTACTTATGCTGCGCTTATCAACTTATTGGTCACCTATCTTTCTGTGTTTTCAGATTGGTTTACATTAGCAAGTTCAAAGATCATTACGATCATTTTACTCACTTTCTTTTTGGCATTTGTAAATCATGTAGGCGTAAAAAACAGTACACGGGTAAATAATTTTTTAACCTTCGCCAAATTGCTACCACTATTATTATTTATCATCGTTGGTTTTTTCTTTATTAAGTCAGAAAATTATGAAGTAAAGTATGTTCCTGATTTCTCCTCCTTTTCATCAACTGTATTGTTACTTGTGTTTGCGTTTGGAGGCTTCGAATCTGTTCTTGTTAATTCAGGCGAGGTAAAAAACCCGGAAAAAAATCTTCCTTTCGCATTGCTACTTGCCGCCCTGATCATTGCAAGTATTTATATGCTGGTACAAATTGTAAGTATCGGCACACTGCCCTCACTTGCTTCATCAGATAAACCATTAGCAGAAGCAGCTGGACTGTTTATGGGAAAAACGGGAGCTGCTATCATTGCTTTGGGTGCGATGTTTTCGGTATCAGGAACATTAAATGCAATTATGCTGGTGGGTTCAAGATTACCTTTTGCATTCAGTGAAGAAAAACAATTTCCAACAGTCTTTTCTTTCATTCATCCAAAATATAAAACACCAACATGGTCGTTGTTGCTGTTTATGACTATCACAATTATCATTTCGCTTAACTATTCATTTTTATCAGCTGCCTCTATCAGCGCAATTACAAGAGTGATGATCTATGGTATAGTTTGCATTACATTAATTGTGCTGCGTAAGAAGAGACCCGAACAATCGAACTTTTTTAAAATAAAATATGGGAACACGTTCGCCATTCTGGGTATTATAATTACTCTTTGGCTATTGAGCAGCTCAAAGGTCAACGAGCTAAGAGATGTAGCGATTTCAATAGGTATTGGTTTTGTAGTTTATCTGCTAATGGAAATATCGAAAAGAATAATATCTAAAAAATAATTTTTTTTGTCCAATTCCGGGAAACTCGTTTGTTATTAATGTATACATCAATTAATAAATTTAAAAAAATGGAAGAGTACGCATTAATTATGAGGCATGAAGATGGCTCAAAGATCGCTTCGCCTGAACAGATGCAGGCCTGGATGAAACAAACAATGGATTGGATCGGTGGCATAGCTGCACAGAATAAATTTGTGAGCGGGACCGGTTTACCTTTTGATGGCGCAAGAGTCGTAACAACAAAAAATTCGAAGCCCATAGTCACCAATGGCCCTTTCGGAGATATTAAAGAGACCATTGGCGGATTAATTATTGTAAAAGCAGATTCCTTTGAGGAAGCCGTGGAATTTGCAAAAGGTTGCCCGGTATTGCAAGGTGAAGGTAATAGCCTGGAAGTAAGAAAAATTGCAAAGGGAGATGGTGTGCATTAATACTGATACTAAATGCTGGATACTGGATTCAAGATTTTTAGTATCTGAAAAGTTACTGTTTACTTCACTATCAAGCATCCAGCATCCAGTACCTAGCATTAACAGTTGAAACAGACAGCAAATGCAACAGCAGGAGTTAATACCGCATTTATTTAGAACTGAATTCAGAAAAATAACAGCTGTACTGTGTAAGCATTTTGGGATAGAGCCTATTGAAAGTGCGGAAGACATTGCAAGCGATACATTCTTATCAGCAGTAGAAACATGGACCTACAAAGGTTTGCCCACAAATCCAACCGCATGGCTTTATGCTGTGGCAAAAAATAAAGCAAAGAATTATTTTCATCGTAGTAATATTTTTTCTGAAAAAATAGCCAGTGAAATAAAAAAGTCTTCATTCCAAACGGAAGAGTTAGAAATTAATTTATCAGAAGAAAATATTACAGATAGTCAATTGCAAATGCTCTTTGCCATCTGTCACCCTTCTATTCCAACTGAAGCACAAATTGGTTTGGCACTTCGTATTCTTTGTGGTTTTGGTATTAATGAGATCGCCACAGCCTTCTTAACAAATAATGAAACGATCAATAAAAGATTATTCAGGGCAAAAGAAAAATTGAGGACTGAAAAAGTAACGATCGAATTTCCTCATATAAAGGAAATTAATGATCGTTTGGAAACGGTTCTTACAACCTTGTATTTACTTTTTAGCGAAGGATATTATTCTGAAAGCAATGATACCATATTGCGTGAAGATCTTTGCGATGAAGCCATGCGGTTAACTTTTATGCTGATCGAAAATGAGCAAACCAACCTCCCAAAAGTAAATGCTTTGTATTCCTTAATGTGTTTTCATGCTTCGAGGTTTGAGGCAAGAAAAAATGAGAATGGGGAGATCGTTTTATACAATGACCAGGATGAATCACTTTGGAACCAGGAACTGATCATAAAAGGAATTTATTTTCTTCACGAAGCTTCAAAAGGAAATGAGATATCAAAATATCATATTGAAGCAAGCATTGCTTACTGGCATACTATAAAATCTGACACAAAAGAAAAATGGGAGAATATTCTTCAACTTTATAATCAGTTACTGGTATTAGAATATTCACCAATTGCTGCGTTGAACAGAACCTATGCACTCTCAAAAGTAAAAGGTAAACAAGAGGCGATCTGTGAAGCAGAAAAATTGAATCTAACAAGTAATCATTTTTATTTTACCCTTCTTGGTGAACTTCATACGGGAATAGACAATAATAAAGCAAAAGAAAATTTTAAAAAGGCTTTTGAGCTGTCAAAGACCCAAACCGATGAGCAGACTATCCAGAAGAAAATTGATCAACTGTAAATAGATTGCCAACAATTTGTGCCGATCTTCTTTTATAAAAATTAAAAGCAAACTATTTCTTTGAATATTTTCCTCTGTACTCTATCGGCGTCATGCCGGTAATACGTTTAAAAATATCTCTGAATGTCTGTATATCTGAGTAGCCAACATCATTCATCACTTCATTAACTGATCGTCTGCCGATCTCCAATTGCTTTTTTGCAGCTTCAATTTTCACCCGTTGAATATATTCTGCAATTGTATTTCGTGTTGCCTTTTTAAATCTCCTTTCAAATGTCCTTCTGCTTATATTGAATTTATCCGCCAGTTGATCAACCGTAAATTTATCTTTAAAACGATGTTCGATAAACTCCTGTACATTTTTTATTATATCATCGTCATGATCTTTCAAACCATTAAAAACGATAAACGGGGATTGAAAATTTCTATCCAGGTCGATCACGAAATATTTAGCAGCATAGATAGCCATTTCCCGGCCTGCATACTTTTCTATAAGATGCATTAACAGGTTCCAGTAGGCATTACTACCACCGCTCGAGTATAGCCCTTGCTGGTGAGTGATCACCTGTTCATCCACCACTTTTACAGATGGGTAAAAATGTTTAAGCTCATTTGCATATTGCCAGTGAGTAGTGCATTCTTTTCCTTTTAGTAAACCAGAAAAAGCGAGCATAAAAACTCCGGTGGACAGACCGGCAATTTCCACTCCATTCTTATATTGATCGATGATCCAATCAATATAATCTTTATTGATATGAACAGAGTTCACCATGGCACCAGTTAATGCGGGAATAATGATGAGATCATTCTCGTCTGCTTCTGCGATCAGTTTATCAGCGCGGATGGAAAATGAACCATCATGGTATTTTACTTCTTTGGTCAGCCCGACCAACTGAACATTGAACAAAGTTTTTTTCCCTTTTTCTTCCAAAAACCTGTTCACCATTGTAAATACATATCGGCAATCAGCAATAGAAGCAACTGACGCATTCTTTAAAGTAAGAATTGAAATTGTGACCATTGATCAAAAGTAAGTCAATATGTTGCCGCAATTACCCACCTAAGATTGTCGTATTTACACATTCGCAGCAGTATTAACTGCCATTACATTTGTATTTCTAAACGAAAAAAATCATGCTAAACATTAATGCTTATTTACACTTTATGGGCAAAACAGAAGAGGCGATGAATTTTTACAGATCAATTTTAGGAGGTGAGTTTACAGTTTTTGGTCGTTTCAGAGATGTTCCAGGTGCGGAGAATATGAACCCGGAAGATCAAAAAAAGATCATGCATATCTCTCTTACAACAAAAAATGGTACCGTTATCATGGCGACAGATTCATTGGAATCAATGGGACAGCAAGTAAGTTTCGGAAATAATGTTCATCTCTGTATCCAGGCCGAATCAGAAACAGAGGTTGATAAATTATTTATTGCTCTGTCAGCAGGTGGTAAGGTGGAAATGCCTGTCAATAAAACTTTTTGGGGTGCTTATTTTGGTATGTGCCAGGATAAATATGGCGTTCAGTGGATGATCAATTACACTTACAATCAAAACTAAATTGAAATGGAAACGACAACTACATCATCAAAAAAAATGAAAATAATGGGCTGGGTACTCTCTATACTCGCAATCCTGCTTTTATTAGCTGATGGGTTTGGGAAGCTCATAAAACCAGAACCTGTGGTAAAAGCCACTTTAGAGCTGGGCTATCCTGAAAACACAATCGTTACGATTGGCGTACTCGTTATCATTTGCACAATTATTTATACCATTCCAAGATCAGCTCTTCTTGGTGCAATATTATTAACCGGTTTTCTTGGCGGAGCAATAGCGACTCATTTCCGGATCAATAACCCGCTATTCAGTCACACATTGTTTCCTGTATATGTCCTTTTATTTATATGGCTCGGATTGTATTTAAGAAGTGCCTCGCTAAGAAAGCTCTTGTTAAACAGCTAGTGCATGGTCTACCATCTATAAACTACCAGTGGTTTGCCGGTTACAGGGTTTTCAATCACCTTCGCTTATATATTAGATATTTTTTGTACCACTTTCGGTTAAAATTTCTTTGAGCTTTCCATGGCAATGATCACTTCAAGTGATGATTTGGGATCATGCACCAACAATTCTCTTTCCCTTTGTTATTTAATCATGTATTGTTGAATCATAATAAACATCAAAGTACATGGAACTTCATATATTTATTAGGATATATTCCAGGAAGATCTCTTAACGAGTGTTTCTGATCACTGAAGGTATCTCTAAGTTTTCTGTATGAAAATAAAAAACCAACCAGAAAATCTATTGGAATGGATTGCCTTGAAAGCAAACCTCGCCCCTATTCCAATTGTAAATACACAAGTTGCATTTAACGCAGCCCGTGCTATTATGGCTGCAGCCGAACTTGGTATTTATGAAGCGATAGGAAAAAATTCAAAAACGGCAGGCGATGTATCGTCATCATGCAACACTCATCCTGAAGCAACAAAACATTTGCTTGATGCCCTTGTGGGCATCGGTTATTTACAATGGAGCAATGGAAATTATACATTAAAACAAAAATTTCATAAGTGGCTGCTGAAAGAAAGTGAATCAAACGTGATCGGCAAGTTGCGCTTTCAACTACTTGAATGGGAATGGATGGCCAACCTTGAAGAGTATGTTCGTACAGGGAAAACATTGGAAATGCATGGCTCTATATCACCAGGAGAATGGCAGTTATACCAGGAAGGGATGAGAGATCTTTCGATCAATTTAGCCAGGGAAGTTGCTCCAAAGATTCCTGTACCAAAGGGAGCAACGGCTATGCTTGATATTGGTGGCTCACATGGGTTATTCTCTATCGAACTGTGTAAAAAGCATCCTTCCTTATCAAGTACCATTATGGAATTGCCCGGAGCAATAGAAGCTGCAAGTGCCATTGCCAAAAGATATGATACAACGAATCGTGTAAATTATGTAGCAGGAAATGCATTGATTGATGATCTTGGAAAAGAAAAATATGATCTTATCATGATCAATAACGTTGTTCATCATTTTACCAGTGAACAAAATTTTGCCCTGGCAAAAAAAATTGCTGCTGCATTAAAACCCCGAGGTATTTATGCAATTGGTGAATTCATTCGTCAATCAAAACCGGGCGAAGGTGGTGTGGTTCCATCCACTACGGGACTTTATTTTGCACTCACCAGTTCATCAGGCACATGGTCACTTGAGGAAATGAAAGCCTGGCAAAAAAGTGCAGGATTAAAAATTGAAAAGCCGATATCTCCTATGTCATTACCCGGTTGGAAAATTTTGATTGCGAGAAAATAAGAAGATAGGATTGCCAACCTCTTTGGCAAATTCTTAAACAAAAAGGATTCTAAGCTCACCCAATTAATTTTTCTTCATTTCTTTGCACATGTCTTCATCACACAAGATCATCATCATCACCGCTCCTTCCGGCGCCGGCAAAACCTCTATCACCAAACACTTGCTGAAAACTTTTCCAGGTAAATTGGTTTTTTCTATTTCAGCAGCAACCCGGCAAAAAAGACAGCATGAAAAAGATGGCATTGATTATTATTTTATGAGTGTGGATGATTTCAAAGAAAAAATCCAACGCAATGCATTTGTAGAATGGGAAATGGTGTATGAAGGAAAATATTATGGCACATTAAAATCGGAGATCCATCGGATTTGGAAAGAAGAAAAAGTTCCGTTGCTTGATATTGATGTGAAGGGTGCCGTACATGTACAACAACAGCATCCCGAACAATCTCTCACTCTTTTTATTGAGCCCCCTTCGGTAGATGAATTGAAAAAAAGATTGAATAACCGCGGTACAGAAACGCCGGAAAGCCTTGACACACGTTTAAATAAGGCTACTTATGAACTTTCCTTTAAAGATCATTTTGATAAAGTGATCGTAAATAGTGATCTTGAAAAAGCCCGTAAAGAAGCGGAAGTTATTGTAAGGTCGTTTATTGAAGATGTCGAATAGGTATATAAAGTAAAATAAGTATCTAAGGTATTTTGCTCTTCGTCCTGTACTTTGACAGTGACTTTTATACTTTATATACACTTTATACCTATTTTCTGTAATAATTACTTAGTATATACTTCCTATAACATCTCCCCGCTTTTTCTATCTTTACTGCCCCATGTTTGAAATACGTATAGTTATATGGTTTGTTCTTACCATCCTGCTGATGGGTTTTTTTGCAGGAATTGAAATGGCATTTTACAGCGCCAACCGCATGAGCATTGAACTAAAAAAGAAACAGGGAAGAGCCAGCGGGCAAATATTGGATCAGTTCATTGATCACCCGGTTTATTTTCTCGGCACAACTTTAATAGGCTTCAATGTTTTTCTTGTATTCTTCGGATTACAAATAAGCAAGGTGATGGAACCGTTATGGGTCCAACTTGATGTTGGTTCTGATTTTGTTCGCATATTAATAGAAATACTCTTATCAACTTTTCTTGTCCTTGTATTTGCAGAATTTCTTCCCCGTGCTATTTTTCGTGCAAGAGCAAACGTATTGCTAAGCAGGATGGCCCAGTTGATCGATATTTTTTACCAGATGTTTTACCCGATAGCAGCTGCCTGTATTGCTTTGGCCAATTGGTTACTTAAATATGTTTTCAACGTAAAAGTTGATAAAAAGAAAGAAGTATTTGGTAAAACGGATCTTGAACATCTTTTTCGGCAGGCAAAAGAAGCAGAGGATGAAAAACAACCTTTGAACACAGAGTTTTTTGAAAATGCGCTTGAGTTACCAAAGATCAGGATACGTCAAAGTCTTGTTCCACGTAAAGAAATTATCGGTATTGATATAAAAGAATCAATTGATGCTTTACGACGAATCCTTATTGAAACCAAGTTGTCACGTATAGTTGTTTATGAAGGCAACATTGATCATATCATTGGTTATGTTCATCAACTGGATATGTTCAAACGACCATCAACTATTCAATCTGTATTATTGCCAATACCAGCAGTACCTGAAAGTATGAGCGCCACTGATCTTATCAATAAATTTACCCGCGAAAGAAAAAGTATTGCATGGGTTGTAGATGAATTTGGCGGTACCGCCGGCATTATTACCATGGAAGATGTGCTGGAGGAAATTTTTGGAGAGATACAGGATGAATATGATGTGGAAGAGTTTGTTGAAAAACAAATTGCCGAACATGAATATATCTTTTCAGGCCGCCTGGAACTTGATTATATCAATGAAAAATATGGTTTTGATTTCCCGGTAGATGAAACGGAAACCTTGTCTGGCTTTATCATTAATTACCACGAAACCATCCCTAAGCAAAAAGAAAGGATTATCATTGCCGACTACGAATTTGACATTATGAATGTAAGTGACACCCGTATCGAGATGGTGAAAGTCAAAAAATTGAAATAAAGAGCACACTTCCCCTGTTTATAACGGGCTTAACCCGTTTATCAATTTATTTTTCTGCGAGTCCTTCCAGAGATTTATCTTTCGTTCTCCAAAAAATTAATATTAATATGATACAAGCAAGAAAGTCTCTGCTTTTGCTGGCTGTCGGTATGTTCGCGGGTCTTTGCAGTTTTTCGCAAAGCAATCCTCCTGGTAACCCGGCCGCAAAACCAGACACAACAAAAAAGGCTCCTCCACCTCCGGCCAAACCAACTGTGGCTGATAAAGTGAAGACCAGTAAAAAAATGGATGGCCTTTTTACTGTATACCAGGATACAGCAACTGGAAGTGTGCAGATGTATGTAAAGAAAAACCAGCTCGGTAAGGAGTATATTTACCAGAGTTTTTCAATGGGCGGACCTACCAGTTTATTCCTGCACCAGAATATGATCCGCACAACATGGATCTTTAAAATTAGAAAGAACTTTGACAAGCTTGAGTTTTCACAAGTGAATACCAACTTCTGGTATGATCCTCAAAATGCAATAAGCAAATCAGCCAATGTGGATGTGACAGAAGCAGTTTTTTATTCTGTAAAAATTGATGGGGAAGATTCGTCAGGTTTTATAGTAGCTGGAGATGGATTGTTTTTAAGTGAAAAACTTGACCCTGTAAAACCATTGGTTGCCCCTGGCCCTGCTGCAGCTTTTGTATTTAATCTCGGCAGTTTAAATGCAACTAAGTCTGGTTATAAAACCGTTCGTTCTTATCCTAATAATACAGATATAGTTGTTGAATTGGCCTATGATAATCCTGCTCCATTTAACCAGGGTGGAAAAGATATTACTGATGCCCGTTATAACCGTATTCGTTTTCAGCATAGCTTTTTGGAAATGCCAACTAATGATTTTCGTCCGCGACTTGATGATCCAAGAGTTGGTTATTTCACCCAGGAAATAGAAAACCTTACCAGTATTAAAGTGGCAGATTATAAAGATGTGATCAATCGTTGGAGCCTGGTAAAAAAAGATCCTTCTGCCGCTATTAGTGAGCCAGTTGAACCAATTGTATGGTGGGTTGAAAACACAACGCCAGTTGAATATCGCCAAACAATTGTTGAGGCAGGTGAGAAATGGAATGAAGCTTTTGAAAAAGCAGGTTTCAAAAATGCAGTTGTAATGAAGATCATGCCTGATGATGCTACTTGGGACCCTGCGGATATTCGTTACAATGTTATTCGCTGGGTGTCTTCACCCTATCCTCCTTACGGAGCAATCGGGCCCAGCTTTGTAAATCCAAAAACAGGACAAATACTTGGTGCCGATATAACAGTTGAGTGGATGAGTGGGAGCTCAAGCCCAATACAAGAAGAAATGTTTGATGTAAAATCCATGAACACTGATCTGCCTTCATTGTTATTGAACACAAATAAAAATGAGGAACCAATATTTCCAGGATTTAAAAAAGGTGTGGCGTGCAACTTAGCGCATGAATTAAAAGCACAATTTACGGCAGGTCTTACGACTTTAGAAGCAACCGATGCACCACCTGCTGAAATAAAAACACTGCACAAAGAATTTTTGTATTATCTCATTATGCATGAGATGGGTCATACAATGGGATTGAACCATAACATGAAATCAAGCCAGATGCTTAGTCCGGCACAAGTAAATAACAAAGAGCTAACTCATAAAATGGGATTAACTGGTTCAGTGATGGATTATCCTGCAGTGAATGTTTCAACAGATCGGAGCAAGCAAGGTGATTATTATACAACAAAAGCTGGCCCTTATGATCTTTGGGCAATTGAATTTGGTTACACACAATTCAACCCTGCCGATGAAGCGGCTGGTTTGAAAAAAATACTCAGTCGCAGCACCGATCCGGGAAATACTTTTGGAAATGATGCTGATGATATGCGCAGCGCCGGCGGTGGTGGTATTGATCCAAGAGTAATGATCGGTGATATGAGTAGTGATATGGTGGCTTATGCAGAAGACAGATTTACTCTTGTAAATTCATTATTGGGTAAACTGAAAGAAAAATATAGCAAGCCCGGAAAATCTTATGCTGAACTTAAAGCACGGTATGGAAATTTAATAGGTCAGCGCAATAACATGGCACAATCAGTGAGCCGTTATGTCGGTGGTGTTTATGTTGACAGAAGTTTTGTTGGCCAGGAATCAAGCGCTAAACCATTTACACCGGTTAGCGAAGCATACCAGAAAAAAGCAATGGCACTTTTAACAAAATATGTTTTTGCACCTGATGCCTTCAAAGGCGATGCCGCATTATTCCCTTATTTGCAATCACAGCGTCGTGGTTTCAATTTCTTTGGAAGTGGTGAAGATCTAAGAGCACAGACCGTTATTCTTAATATGCAAGTTGGTATATTTTCTCATTTGATGAGTCCAAATACATTGACAAGAATTAATAACAGTTCATTGTATGGTAACACATACTCATCTGCAGAAATGATAAACGATCTGACAAATGCTGTATTTGCAGCCGATCTGAAAACAAATGTGAATTTATACAGGCTAAATTTGCAAACAGAATATGTAAAAGGTCTTGCAGCTATTACAACTGCTCCTGTTACTCCTTATGACAATGCATCTAAAGCATCTATCTATAATACACTTAAAAAGATAAAAGGAATGCTGGCAACAGCGGTTTCAACAGATGAACAAACCCGTGCACACAGAGCAAATCTTGTATTTTTAATAGATAAGGCGATTTCTGTTAAATAACAAATGGGATCTAATTAATTAAACCCCGTCTCGCCTAAGGCGAGACGGGGTTTTTCTTTATGTGTTGATAATAGCCCGTTTCACATACTTATATTTGCGATTCTAATTAAAGCAGATGGCGTTTAAATTATTTGGAAGAAAAAAAGAGGGAACAGAAGAAAAGGCAGAAATGTCTTTTATTGATCATCTTGATGTGTTGAGGCGGCATCTCTTCCGTAGCGTATTGTTTATCGTTGCGGGAATGATCGTTGCAGGTATTTACAATGATTTTATCATCGACCAAATAGTATTGGGGCCCATTCATAAAGACTTTGTTACGTTCAAAAAAATATGCGAGTGGGGACATGCAATAGGATTAGGTGATAAGATGTGTATAGGCACGATCGAAGTAACAATGCAGAATGTAGATACAACCGGAAATGTGTCGCTTTTTTTTACATCAATGTTTGTAAGCGGATTTATTCTTGCTTTTCCTTTTGTTTTTCGTGAATTTTGGAAATTCATAAAGCCAGCACTAACTAACCATGAATTGACAAAAACAAGAGGAGTTATCTTCTGGGTTTCTTTCCTGTTTTTTGTCGGTGTGCTTTTTGGCTATTATATACTGATGCCGTTTAGTATGAATTTTCTGGCCACTTTCACATTGTCTGATTCAATTGAAAATAACTGGACGATCAAAAGTTATATAGGCACCATGATGCCGTTGGTTCTTGGTTCCGGTCTTGCATTTCAAATGCCCTTAGTTATGTTTTTCTTGGCCAAAATAGGAATCATAACAGGCACATTTTTAAGAAAGAATCGTCGTTACGCCATTGTAGTTATTTTGATCATAGCTGCTATTATTACACCGCCTGATGTTATCAGCCAGATCGTTGTCACCTTGCCACTTTGGCTCTTATATGAAATAAGCATTGTTTTAGCTTCAGGAGTGGAAAAACAAAAAGCAATAGAAGAAAAAAAAGAATGGAGTTAAAAAAGTTCTGAGTTCCAAGTTCAGAGTACGTTAACTTTGTGATGCAATTTCGGATCCTTCACTTTTAAAATTGCATTTATGTCTTCATCATTTGATCTGAGTAAACCGGTTGCCATTGGCAGTGATCATGCAGGATATGATTTTAAAGAAGAGTTGATCTCTTTCCTGGAAGCCAAAGATCTTACTTACCACGATTTTGGCACTCATTCAAAAGACTCAGTTGATTATCCTGATTTTGCGCATCCTGTGGCTAATGCAGTTGAAAAAGGAGAAGCCTCATTTGGAATACTTCTTTGTGGCAGCGCTAATGGCGTTGCTATTACAGCAAATAAACATAAAGGAATTCGTGCTGCTATTTGCTGGGGTGAAGAACTGGCTAAGCTATCAAGAGAACATAATAATGCAAACATTCTTTGTATTCCGGCACGATTTGTTCGTGAAGGCGATGCAGAAAAGATGGTGCAATTATTTATAAACACCCCGTTTGAAGGCGGTCGTCATCAGCGCAGGGTAGAAAAAATTGCTGAAGGTTGCTGATCAGATACCTTTCATCCATTTATGATTTCTATAAAAACTATCAGGCTTATATTTGAGCCTGCTGAAATCATCTTTATACAAGATTGAGCTGTTGGCTCAAACAAAATTTTAAAAAATCACATGAAAAAAACTACGCTATTACTGGTTGCTTTGCTTCCGCTGCTTGCAGTTTTTGCGCAAAAGAAAAATAAAACGATGGAAAAGATCGGTAATTCTATTACTTCTGCTGATCTGAAAAAACATCTTTACATAGTTGCCTCTGGAGATATGGAAGGAAGAGATACTCCCTCTCCCGGCTTAGAAAAAGCAGGTAATTATATCGAACAACACTTCAAGTCGATCGGTCTGAAACCAGGAAATGGTGACAGCTATCGTATGAATTACCCGCTTTATAAAGATTCTGTAGTTTCTTCATCACTTAGTGTAAATGGAAAATCCTTTGAACTGACTAAGGACTATCTGAATAATAATGGTAATTATTCATTTGAACTTCCTGTTTCAGAAGTTGTGTTTGCTGGCTATGGAATTGTAGATGATAAAATGGACAGCTATAAAGATCTTGATGTACGTGGCAAAACTGTTTTAATTGTAGAAGGCACACCCCCTGATTATAAATCTGCACAAACAGGAGGCATGAGCCCGGGCCAAACATTTGGAAAATTACAAACTGCATCAAAGAAAGGAGCAGTAGCTGTATTACTTATTTCCAAATCAGTTAGCAGACCTGCAAGTAATCGTGGAGCCGGTTGGAGTCTTAATGGTTATAGATCTAATTTCAACCCCCAGTTATTTTATATTTCTGAAAAAGTAGCGGCAGAAATTATGGGAGCGGATGGAAAAGGAATTTTTGATAAAATGACTGCTAATTCATTACCAGGAAAAACTTATAAGGCAGAGATCGACCTCGCTTTTCAAAAAGCAAAAATAAAAACAGAGGTAAGTAACATAATAGGATTACTTGAAGGAACAGATAAAAAAGATGAGTATGTTCTAATCACAGCACATTACGATCATGTGGGTAAAAGAGATACTGTTATTTATTATGGCGCTGATGATGATGGTAGTGGCACTGTAAGTGTCCTTGAGCTCGCAGAAGCATTTGCAAAAGCAAAAGCAGAAGGCAAGGGTCCACGCCGCAGCATCGTATTTATGACTGTAAGCGGTGAAGAACATGGATTATGGGGTTCTGCTTATTATGCAAATCATCCTATTTATCCCCTGGAAAAAACTACGGTTGACCTGAACATTGATATGATCGGTCGCATAGGGAATGATTACATGAAGGATAAAGACTCTGCTAATTATGTATATGTGATCGGTGATAATAAACTCAGTTCAGAACTTACTCCTATTACTGAAGCTATAAATGGTACTTATACGAAACTTAAACTTGACAGAAAATATAACGATCCAAAAGACCCAAATAGATTCTACTATCGTAGCGACCATTATAATTTTGCTGAAAAAGGAGTGCCTATCATTTTTTATTTCAATGGAGTTCATCCGGATTATCACAGGCCTACAGATACTCCCGATAAAATAAATTACTCGTTGTTGGAAAAAAGGGCAAAATTGGTCTTTTATACGGCAGTAGAGATGGCAAACAGGGAGGAAATGCTGAAAAGAGATATATCGTTGGAATCTCAAAGAGCTTTTTAAGATTTGGGTTGAATTATTAAAAAAAGAGAAAAATATTTATTTATTTCGCTTTTATAAAATTTCCAGGCCATATAATGAATCAAACTGAACAAAATCCCACCCTTTTTCAAAAAATAGCCGATAATCATGTCGACTATTCCGAAATGTACCGCACACAGGAGACAATACAGCTTAATAAACGGCTTCGTAAAACACGTAATATTTTATTGATCTGTGCTTTGGCTTTTGTGGCTGGCGCAGGCCTTTTTTGGATAATGCCTGAAACCTCGTTTACTACAAAAAATTTCTTTGTATATCTTGGGCTTGCTGCTATAATGGTCATTTTGTCAATGTACAGCAATAAACACCCATTTTTCTCTATTGTTTCAGCTCTTGTTATTTGTGTTGGTTTTTGGGGGTTTGAAATATTTCTAAATAATATCGATGAGCTTGTGATCGAAACCTCGATCCATAAACTTTTCATTGTTTCAATACTTGTTTGGTGTTTTCATTCTTCAAGGGAAGCTGAATTAATACGAAAAGAACTTCATTTCTCCTGATTTTTTTCTTGCAAGCCGCCAAACGCAGAGAAGCAAACTTGCGAGGCAAAGCCGAAGCAATCTTTACCTTTTTATCTCGCCTTCAGGCGAGATTTTTTTTGCATTAAACCTTAGAGCAACTACCCGGTCTATTTATTCGTTGCCCTTTTACGTACCCTAAAATAAAGAACATGAAAACTAATCAAGCCCTAAAATCCGTACTTATTGGTTCTGTATTAATGCTGGGACTGGCAGTTTTTACAGATGCATCAGCACAAAGAAATCAACGATTCGACCGTATTGAAAACAAAGTCGATCGCAGAGAAGACGTTCGCGACAGGCGTGAAAATGTAAGAGACAGGAATGAAGACCGCCGTGACAAAAGAGAGGATGTAAGCGATAGAAGGCATAATGGTGGTAGAAAAGATCGTCGAGAGGATGTTCGTGACAGAAGAGAAGATGTGAGGGATCGCAATGAAGATATCCGTGACCGTCGTGAGAACAAAAGAGATCGTCGTGAAGATCACCGTGATCGCAGACGCTAATCCTTACCTTCATCATAAATGAAAACCCCGAATAAAATCCGGGGTTTTTTTATTGCCGAATAGAGTTGCTGTTGTACAAGAGTGCGACGCAACAGAAGCTTGATAGTAGTATGCTGCTGATTACATAAAAAATCGCAATCAATTTTACCATCCCAGCAAATAAGCAAATATCAATGGCACCACAATTGTTGCATCACTTTCAACAATGAATTTTGGAGTGTCAATTCCTAATTTACCCCAGGTGATCTTTTCGTTTGGCACGGCACCAGAATAAGAACCGAATGAAGTTGTAGAATCACTTACCTGGCAGAAATAACTCCAGAAAGGAACATCGTGCCACTCGAGATCCTGGTACATCATGGGCACAACGCAAATGGGGAAATCGCCGGCAATACCGCCTCCTATCTGAAAGAACCCAACACCTTTGCCTGCACTGTTAGGCCTGTACCAATCCGCCAACCATACCATGTATTCAATCCCGCTTTTCATGGTGGTGGCTTTCATCTGGTTCTTTATAATATAAGAAGCAAAAATATTTCCCATCGTGCTGTCTTCCCATCCGCCAACAACGATCGGAAGATTTTTTTCTGCCGCCGCCATCATCCAGCTATCTTTTATGTCGATCTCATAATGTTCTTTCAATACGCCACTAAGCAACATTTTATACATGAACTCATGCGGAAAATATCGTTCGCCTTTATCATCAGCATCCTTCCATAATTTATGTATGTGTTTCTGAATGCGGCGGAATGCTTCTTCTTCGGGAATACAAGTATCAGTAACCCGGTTATAATGATTTTCCAAAAGATCCCATTCATCCTGCGGAGTTAAGTCACGATAATTAGGAACTCTTTTGTAATGACTGTGTGCTACAAGATTCATGATGTCTTCTTCTAAATTGGCGCCTGTGCAGGAAATGATATGTACTTTATCCTGCCTGATCATTTCTGCCAACGATATACCAAGCTCGGCAGTACTCATGGCGCCGGCAAGTGTTACCATCATTTTTCCACCTTCTAATAAATGTTGTTCGTAACCTTTAGCAGCGTCTACTAATGCGGCTGCATTAAAATGACGGTAATGATGTTGAATGAATTGTGAAACGGGACCTTTACTCATTTTTGATAAGATTTAGAGCCGCCTTCAGATCACAATAAGGTGAGACAATGCGGGAAGGCTGCAAAAATAAATTTTTTAGAAATATAGATTAAAAATAAAAACCCCGACTAAGAGGTCGGGGGCACACCACATGCTCTCGAAAGAACTGAGTTTATCTGATTTTTTTCAATACTGTTATATTGCCTGATGGACTTGCTTTTAATAAAAATTTCTTACTCTTTTCGCCTGCCCGTATCTGGTAATAGGTCTCATTATTACGGCTTACCTCGGTTATGCTGAAGAAATCTGCACCTGCATACCTTTTTTCCAGAGTCCTGATAACTGAGATCGGTAACTGGTTATAAAGAATGTTTCTTGCTGTGGTCACTAACTCTGCATCAGAATTATACCAGGCTAAAACCCCCTGGTCATTAAATAAAAAACTTACCCTGGTTAAATTCCCCTCAACCTCCCACTTTGCATTTTTTGCGAAAGAAAATTCTTTTTGGAATGCAGATAAAATTTTTGGATCAACATCCGGTCTTTCACTTGCCATCACAACGCTGAGTCCAATTATCAAGAATACAAACAGCGCCGAAAATGTTTTTTTCATATTCAAAGGTTTAATGGTTTATGGTTTTTTCGAATTATTTTGGAAGGATAGGTAAGACGAGTGATGTATAGCGAATGTAACTGAACATATAACTGAAGTCAATTGAATTGTGATTAATGGAGTCATCTGTTAAAGTGATTAACGTATGACGGTACTCATCATTAATTAAAATAAGAAGCCCGGGCTATAATACCAGGGCTCTTAATTTACCACACACCAAAACTAACTTGCTTGTCAGATCTTTTTGTTCTTACTATATGTACTCCAGCTTCCACCATTACCTGAATGCATTACCAATTTTGAATCTGCCGTTTCAAGTGTTACATAATAATGAAGGCCTTCGCTATTGCTTACTTCAAAGAGATCGCTGATCCAGTATTTGCTATAATTGTTTTTTAGATCGGTGAAAAGATTGACAGGTAGATGAATTGAGCTGATATATCTTGCAATGCTCAACAATTCTCCCTGTACATTATAAATTGCAAATATTCTCTGCTCATTCATTGTAAATGCAGCTCTGAAATAGTTGTTGCCTGTTTCCCATTCTACATTTTGTGCATTTGTAAACTCAGTTTTAAAAGATGCCAGCACTTTTTGTGAAACTCTTTCACTCGGGTATGCACTACAGACTCCCATTGTTGCAACAAGACCCAGCACTAATAATATCTTCTTCATATCTCAAAAGTTTAATTGGTTTTAGATGAATTTTTATTTGTTATTTCTTTGTATCAGTTTGACGATCCAAATATAGATTTCGTTACACCCGGCGACAAGCCAATTGTGATTGATGGACACGATTGTTAATACAAGTGAATGAATAAGAATGAATGTGAACATGTATCCGTTATTAATACCGTCAAACTATTTTAAACCCCATTCATCCTGTAAGCAAGTATGTCCTTGAAATGTGAAAGTTTTTATAACAAATGAACAAAGCGCTACTGGATCGGTCTAAACATGTAACAACTGCCCCTTTCTTTCGTATTATCTTTAGACCTATGAATTATCTGGCGCATGCATACCTGTCTTTTAATAAGCCGGGCATATTGGTGGGCAACATGATCAGCGATTTTGTAAAAGGGAAAAAAAAGTATGATTATTCGGAACAAATTCAACGAGGAATTGC
>DATDCP010000190.1:0-10916 GCA_036524255.1 Chitinophagaceae bacterium | reverse complement strand
TTTCATGAACCGGATATAACTTTCCCAATTACTTTTCTCTGTTCTTCCCGTTCCTTTTCCTGTTCTCCCGGTTTCATATTGATAATCGCTGCGATACCAATCAAGCAATGAATAATAACAGAAAAGCTTGATGCCTTGCTTATGACATTCATCGGCGAGTTGCTTTAATGCATCTTTGTGATAAGGAGTGTTTGTTATTTTCCAGTCAGATTGTTTTGTATCCCAATTGCTGAATCCATCATGATGACGGGTAATAAATGTGATGTATTTCATACCTGCAGCTTTTGCAATGCCAACCCACTTAGCGGCATCAAAATTCTGAGGGTTAAAAATATTGACCAGCTTTGTATAATCGGTTACTTTAATATTTCTTTGATTCATCACCCACTCGCCATGTCCCAACACACTCGAAGCACCCCAGTGAATGAACATGCCAAATTTATTATCCTGGAATTCCTTTCTGGCTGCAAGATTTTCAGGTGTAGGTGTATATTCAGATTGTGCTTTTGCAAAAAAAACATTTGTCATGAACATTGTAACAAATAAGAATTTATACATTGTTATATTCTTTGTGTATTAAATTTCCTCCTAATCCCTATAATCATATTAATCTTGGTTCTAATTATTAAGTTTAACAAAGCCTCCATCAACAAGATAATCGCATCCCGTAATAAATGATGCTTCATCACTGCAGAGATATAATGCAAGTGCTGCAATTTCATCCGGTGTCCCCATTCTGCCTATCGGTTGCGTCTTTGAAAGTTTATCAAACATCTCTTCTTCTTTACCGGGATAAGTACTTTTTAAAAACCCATCTACAAACGGCGTATGCACTCTCGCCGGTGAAATAGAATTACACCGAATATTTTCCTGTAAATAGTCTTTTGCAACACTTAATGTCATTGCCATCACTGCTCCCTTTGTTGTACTATATGCAAAGCGATCAGGTATCCCAACATGAGCTGCGACAGATGCCATATTGATAATACAACCACCGCCGGCTTTCTTTAATTGAGGTATTGCGGCATGTATACAATTATAAACTCCTTTTACATTTACCGACATTACTCTATCGAAATCTTCTTCTTTGGTGTTATCTGCCCTTCCTATATGAGCAATACCAGCATTATTGACAAGGATATTTATGGCACCTATGTTTTCAAATATTGTAAGTATTTCGTTTTGATTGGCAACATTGCATTTCTGTACAAAAACCTTCCCCTCATCCTTTTTGATCTCATCAGCAGTTTCAGTTGCACTGTCAGTATTCCATTCTAAAATATGAACGATGGCTCCCTGCTTTGAAAAAAGTTTTGCAATAGCTTTTCCTATTCCACTGCCACCACCAGTGATCACCGCAATTTTATTATCGAGACTAAACATTTACCTGTTTTATTTTATAACCTTTCCAGCCAAACCATGCCACTACAATAAAGCAAAGTAAAGGTATGATATAGGCGTTTTGCATGCTGCCGGTATAATCGGAAATCCCACCCATCAGCAACGGTGCTAATGCTCCTCCAACAATCGACATGACCAGTAAGGACGAAGCCATTTTTGTTTCTTCTCCCAATTCTTTTATACCCAAGGCAAAAATGGTTGGGAACATGATCGACATGAAAAATGGAACTGCTGCCACTGCATATACCGCAACCTTGCCATGTGTATTTAATGCGATAACAAGTAAAAGAATATTTATGATCGCATATATCAATAATAACTTTTGCGGTTTGATATACTTCATAAGGAATGTTCCGGCAAAACGGCCAACCATAAAACCTACCATAGCAATTGATCCCCATAAATAGGATGCTGGTTTTTCACCCAGGTCCATTACCTGTTTTGAAAAGCGTATAAAGAAACTACCTATACCTACTTGTGCACCCACATAAAAGAACTGTGCGATAACAGCCCAACGCACATGAGAATGACGCAATACTCTTAATGAAAAACCTGTATGTGCATCCGCTGCATCTGACTCTTTTACTTCCGGTAATTTGGTAAATAGAAACCCGATCGTAACTAGTATTACAACCGCAGCAATTATTAAATAAGGAATTTTTACGGTGTCGGCCTCAGATTGCAAGTATGCATTGAGTGTCCCATTCGCTGCCATTTGATTCAATTCCTCTTTTGTATGCTCCACGCCGGACAAAATAAATTTGCCGCCAATAAGCGGAGCTACGAATGCACCAACCCCATTAAATGATTGTGCAAAATTTAATCTCTGTTCGGAAGTTTCCTTCGGTCCTAATATTGAAATGTATGGGTTAGCAACAGTTTCAAGGAAAGTAGCACCTGCAGCAAGTATAAATAATGCTGCAAGAAATAAACCGAATGTCCTGCCTGATGCTGCAGGGATAAATAACAATGCACCTGCCGCATAAAGACACAATCCAATTATTATACCCCTTTTATAACCATATTTATGCATTACCAATCCCGCAGGAATGGCAATAGAAAAATAACCTAAGTAAACGGCAAGATCAACGAAAGATGATTGCGTATCGCTAAGCTGGCAAGCTTTTTTTAAATGTGGAATCAGGATCGGATTTGTATTATGCAAAAAGGCCCAGAGAAAAAAAAGACTGGTGACAAGTATAAAGGCAAAAAGAAAAGAATTCCTGGTTTGATTCATATAGCCCGTTGATTAATGAAATAATAAAGCTGTTGGTATCACTTCTTTCTTTCCGCCTTCTGGCTGTACAGAAACTTTTAATGAATTGCCGCCGCCACTATCAAAGTAAAGAACTTTTATTTTATGATAACCTTTTTTCAATGCTGCTTTGCCATTTTTCTCTACACTGCCATGATCCCCATCATTATTCACTATTTCTTCATTATCAATATAGAGCATGCTGCCATCATCTGAATCGGTAAAGAAAGTATAAATGCCGTCTTTCTCAACTTTAATATAGCCTGTGAATTCAAATGCAAACTTATCAGTGCGTTGTTTTTTATTATTTGAAATTATATCTGCTATCCCGGTTGATGTTGGATTGCTATTAATAGAACTGAGATCAATTTTACCAGTTGGCTCAAAATATTTATAAGTTATTCCAGGTTTTGGTTTTGAAACTTTTATTGCATTCTTCCATTCATATGTTTTTATTTCTTTTTTGGATATAGAACTTGGAATTTGTTCTGAACCACCCATCATTGCAATGGCTTTTATGGTGGCCGTTTTTTCTGCCATAAACGGACCCTTATATAAAATAGATAACTGATCCGGATCGGCCCCATCAATAGTATAATAGATCACGTTTGCCATATCTGCATTCATGATCACAGTTGGCTTCATTACATTCCTTGAATAATCGGTCTTTATTTCAGGTTTTGAAGCAAATTTTCCAAAATTTTCAATCTTTACCACATAAGCGTAAGGTGACGTTATCTTGTTAGGATTATATTCTGGTAAACTAATCTCGACATTTGCTCCCGTTTGTTTCCATTGCAAATTTTCCTTTAAAGAAAGAATAGTGATCTTAGCTCCTGTCGGCAGCGTTACATCTTTTAGAACTAGTTTTCTATTATCAGGATACTTTGGAAAAATGGCGAATAGATCATTGCTTGTTGGGTTATAAGTATAAAAAACTTCTTTTACAGCATAACCAGGATCGGGATCAACAGTTAATTTCAGCATAATATCTCCGCCCGTTTTCCAGTCGCCTGCAATATGTTCGTTATTCCCTTTGTAATCTCTTCTTCCTTCACTCCATTGAAAAGGCATTTTCCATCTTCTTGTATTGTAGATCGCTTCTCCATTTACATTCAACCATTCACCCATTTGCAATAAACGGTCCTGCATGATCGGTGGAATTTTTCCGTGCTCATCAGGACCTATGTCCAGTAAAAAATTTCCACCACGGCTCACCTTATCAATTAAAGCAATTATCAATGATTGAGTAGAATTATAATCCCATGCATCTTCTTCTCGATTATAACCATAGCTATAGCCCATGCCGCGGCTTTCTTCCCAATCGTGATCTTCAAAATCAAGATTGGGTTGATATTCGGGTGTATAAATACCGCCATGATTAAACCGAATACCAGCTCCCCACCTGTCATTCACAATTACCTTATCTTTTACCGGGCTTTCATTGTATAACCAGGCAAGAAATTCCTGGCTTTTCCATGTTTCAGCAGGCGCATCCCAGTCACCATCAGTCCAAAAAACTTCTGGTTGATAATTATTAATGAGCTCTTTCATTTGCGGCCACACATGTTCAGTTGCATATTTCTTTGGATCGCTTTTCCAAAGCGGGTTGAACCATTCGTACAATGAATAATACATTCCCGCATGTACAGAAGTTTTACGGACCGCTTTAAAAAGATCACCGATCAGATCTCTTTTAGGCCCTATATCAACTGCATTCCATTTAAATCCCCATGTTTTATTTGCATTTTCATTTGGCCATAATGTAAACCCATCATGATGTTTTGATGTAAGAACAATATATTTTGCACCCGATCTTTCAAACAATTTTGCCCAATCCTCAGGATTAAATAATTCAGCTTTGAAATCATTAGCAAGATCATAGTAAGTCCTGTTTCCAAACTTTGCTTTATGAAATTTTTGTCTTGCAGTATCTGTTGTTTGCAAACCTTGTTGGTACCATTCTGCATAACTTCCTTTTGTGCTCCATCCCGGTACGGCATAAACACCCCAATGAATAAAGATGCCAAATTTTGAATCCTTGAACCATTGTGGAGTTGGTCGTTTATCCAGCGATTCCCAATTGGGTTGATATGTCTGTGCTGATAAATTAATCGTTAAACACAGCAGGCAAAAGGCACTAAACTTTTTCATATAACGATGCAGTGATTTGTCGCTAAAAGTAAAGCTTTGGCTTGAACCAATCTAAAATTGGCGCAACCGTTTGCCGCATTGACTTACCTTTGCGCCGATATTTCAAAAATCAAATAAATTATATGGACTACAGGATAGAAAAAGATACTATGGGCGAGGTAAAAGTTCCGTTCGATGCGTATTATGGAGCGCAAACTCAACGCAGTATTGATAATTTTAAGATCGCACAGGATATTAATCGTATGCCCAAAGAGATCATAAAAGCTTTCGCCTATTTAAAAAAGGCAGCAGCTATTACAAATCTTGAAGCTGGCGTTTTACCCAAAGAAAAATCTGACCTGATCGGAAAAGTTTGTGATGAAATATTAGAAGGAAAGCTTGATGCATATTTCCCATTGGTAGTTTGGCAAACAGGAAGCGGTACGCAAAGTAATATGAATGTAAACGAAGTAGTGGCTTATCGCGGTCATGTGATCAATGGAGGAAACCTTTCAGACAAAGAAAAATTTTTACACCCCAATGATGATGTAAATAAATCGCAATCTTCAAATGATACTTTCCCAACAGCGATGCATATTGCTGCTTATAAGATTTTAATTGAAACAACGATCCCGGGAATTGAAAAGCTAAGAAATACGTTAGCAGAAAAAAGCAAACAATTCATGAAAGTGGTGAAGATCGGCCGTACACATTTTATGGATGCAACACCACTTACAGTCGGACAGGAATTCAGCGGTTATGTATCACAGCTTGATCATGGATTAAAGGCAATTAAAAACACTTTATCACATTTAAGTGAATTGGCTTTAGGTGGAACAGCAGTAGGTACAGGCATAAATACACCGGCTAATTATTCTGAGGATGTTGCAAAACATATTGCAAAACTTACTGGTTTGCCATTCATTACTGCTGAAAATAAATTTGAAGCGCTGGCCGCTCATGATGCGATCGTGGAAGCACATGGTGCATTAAAAACTGTTGCGGTGAGTTTGATGAAAATTGCAAATGATATCCGGATGCTTTCATCGGGACCGAGAAGCGGGATCGGTGAAATATTTATTCCTGATAATGAACCAGGATCTTCTATTATGCCAGGAAAAGTAAACCCAACACAATGCGAAGCATTGACAATGATCGTTGCGCAAGTGTTAGGTAATGATGTGGCAATTAATATTGGCGGAGCTACCGGTCATTTTGAACTAAACGTTTTCAAACCGGTCATGATCTATAATTTTCTACACAGTGCAAGATTGATCGGTGATGGCTGTGTTTCTTTCAATGATAAATGTGCTGTAGGGCTTGAACCCATTGAAGCAAATATTAAAAAACATGTTGATAATAGCCTGATGCTGGTAACAGCATTAAATACCAAAATTGGCTATTATAAAGCGGCAGAAATTGCACAGAAAGCCCATAAAGAAGGAACAACATTAAAAGAAATGGCAGTGAAACTGGGTTATGTTACACCTGAGCAGTTCGATGAATGGGTGAAGCCAGAAAATATGGTTGGGAAACTCAATTAAAAAAGGAAACTAGAAAATATACGAAGACTGGCGGGGTAAATTTCCCCGCTTTTTATTTAAAAAATACCTATGAGTCACACCATAAAGTTTATAATTTAACGTTTCCAATATGCTATGAAACTTTTACTTAAAAATCCGCCCTCTATGAAAAGCCAAGGCCAACCCAACTTTTATTTTTCAGCCTATCCGCTTAAGGTTATAAAAGAACAGGAAGCTGAAAAAAAATCTTACCTCCATATTTATACAAACCCTAAAAGCAAAAAGAAATATGCAGAAGGATTGAAAATTCTTCCGATGGTAAATCCTTATTCTAAAAAAGAAGAGGTAAGGTTATTGCAAAGTTTAAATAAACAATCCCAGCCGGACAATGTGGAAGAAAGAGATAGTGATTGGTTTTCCAGTTATGAATAAACCCTGAGCCAAAAAATATAAGGTCCCTGGTTTAATAATTAACCAAGGGATTTTTATTATTCGATAGTTTCAATCTTTAATAAACTGCAAGTCGGCGAACATCAAGTTCATACTGCAAAACATTAAGATTATCATAAATATCCTGCTTGATCAAACCTTTATCTTTTGCATAAAAAGATCTGATAGTCCCAATGGGTTGCGGTAGCCAGACACCGCCAGAGAATACCTTGAGTTCCTGTTTTACCTCAATCGTATTTCCATATGGTGTGCCGTTTACATTTACTGAAGCATTTTGCTGCATAATTGTAAACTCCCACCGTAAAGTAGCAGAAAATGGTGGATCAGGTGCTGGTGGTGTAAATTGTCCTGAAAATTGAGCCGACTGCCAGCTACCACCAACGGCCTGGTCATCTTTTAGAAAAGTATATTCCATCCAGAGTGGAGAATTCATTCCAACATATGAACCCATGTCAATCCATTCAAAATAGCTAGAACCAGATCTTCTGTAATAACTTGCATATTGACCATTGGCTGTTGAGTCAAATCCTGGTGTAGTACCGTCAGTTGTCATAAAAATATTGTACGTATTTCCGTTTGCTGTAAGCGTTGACAGAATAACTTTTGTTAATAACGAATCATCAAAAACATCATCATACTGGTAGCTCCAGTTGCTGTTCGTAGTGCGTGGAAAATAATCCGAGATCGCAACAGCTGTAGTAATGACTTGAAAAGCACAAGCACTGGTTCCACCAGTTACATTAAAAGTATGTGTGCCAGCAGCTGTGGGCGTGCCACTTCCTAATAATGTAATTGTTTGTGCACCTGTTGCTGCAAATGTTCCCGTTCCACTAAAAGTAATTCCATTTACTGCGGGTGCTGTTGTTACACTCCAGGTTCCTGCGGTAGTTACAGTCACATTTAGTGTAATTGAATTCGTAGCAGTAAGTACTGTTCCTGCCACGTAGGTGCCTGCTGGTGTTGCACCTGTACAGTTAAAAGTAAATGCAGCGCTGCCTCCTGTGGGTGGTGGCGGAGCTGTTACTGTAACAGTAAAATCGCAAACGCTATTATTATATGTTACTCTAAAACTATTCGAACCTATGGCTAATGGTTTTCCGGCACCAACCAGTCGAACGGTTGCAGTACCAGTAGCTCCAAATGTGCCAGTCGCTTTAAAATAATATCCATTAACAGTATCCGAAGTAATTGAATATGTACCCACGGTATCAACCTGAACGCTTACATCAACATAATTTGAAGTTTTGATAGCGGTATCTTTCATATATGTGCCTGAAACAGTTGCAAGGCAATTACCTGAAGCATCAACAGCTAGTGAACCAACTGATGTTGTAGAATTTCCTTGTTCAAAGCTGGTCTCTTTCTGGCAAGCCATGAAAATAATTGATGTAAAGATCAGCAAAGACGAGATTTTGATTAAAGTCTTCATGAGGTGATATTTGGAGTATGAAAATAATGCTTTTTTCTCATTGTGTGGGTGAGACTTGTGCTAAACGGAATGGTTTACTGCACCTGAACTTTATCACTAATATCTGCGCTGGTTTCAATAGTTGCGAAGTTTTCTTCCGTCTTTTTTCTCTTGAAAAATCGTTTTTGAAATAGCAAAAGAGTAATGACACCAACAGAGATCGATGCATCTGCAATATTGAAAATTGGACTAAAGAATTCAAACTGTTCGCCGCCCCAAAACGGAACCCATTTTGGAAGCGTGGCATCAAAAATGGGGAAGTAAAGCATATCTACCACACAGCCATGCAAAAAAGATGAGTACCCATCGGTAGAAAGAGAAGCAATTCCGGAATAAGACTGATAGTCTTTAATTGCCGGAACAAAGACATAGCCTTTATCGAATATCATTCCGTAGAACATACTGTCAATAAGATTGCCTAAAGCACCGGCATAGATAAGAGATGCGCAAACAATAAAGCCTTTATGATAATGGTTTTTTACAATCCTGCCAAGATACCATGTACCGAAAATGACTGCTGCAAGTCGAAAAAGAGTCAGAACGATTTTACCGGTTTCATTCCCAAATTTCCAGCCCCAGGCCATACCGGGATTTTCAATGAAATGCAAGTGAAACCATGGTGTAATTTCAGTAGCCTCACCAAAATGATAATTCGTTTTAATCCAAATTTTTAAAACCTGATCTATGATTATAATTAAGGCAATAATGAAGATTACATACTTGAGTTTCACCTATTAGGATTTAGTGGGCAAATATAAGCAGAATGAGGGAAGGCTCTAAGTCAAATAAGTCATAAAAAGCCAACCCAATAAATGGCATTCAGAGTCCCTATTCTTCATAATAAACTCTCTTTACTCTTTCTGAAATGCCGGTCATTATTTCGTAGGGAATTGTACCCGCCCAGTTAGCAAGATCTTGTATAGAAATTTCTTTGCCAAAGATTATTACTTCATCGCTTTGTTTTACGCCGGGTATACCAGTCACATCCACCATCACCATATCCATGCAAACTGTGCCTATAACCGGCGCAAGTTGTCCTTTTATCCAAACTTTTCCGGCGCCGTTTCCGAGCCTTCGGCTAAAGCCATCAGCATAACCTATACTAACCGTTGCGATCACAGCATCCTTTTCAATAATTCCTTTGCGATTATATCCAACCGTTTCGCCGGCTTTCAAATTCCTTATTTGAGCAACCGTAGATTTTAAAGTAGCGGCGGGTCGAAGATCAAGCTTTCCAGAAAGAGAACTATCGACTCCATAAAGTCCGATACCTAAACGAACCATATCAAGCTGCATTTGCGGGTGACGAAGTATAGCGGCAGAGTTAGCAATATGACGATGAAAATTATACCCGATGCCTTTTTCTAAAACAGAACATGCGTTAAGAAACAGGTCATATTGCCTGCTGGTAAATTCATCCTGCATCGCATCTTCACTTGCAGCAAGATGTGAAAAAACAGATTGTATTCTAAAGGAAGAAGTAGCTTTTAATAGTCTGCATAACTTATCCATTTCCTCAACGGAAAAGCCCAAGCGATTCATGCCAGTTTCAATTTCAAGATGTACCGGGTAATTTTTTATTCCTTCCCTTTTTATAAAGCCATCCAAAGACTTCAACATAGAGAAAGAAAAAATAACTGGTTCAAGCCGGTTATTTATAAGGGTTTCAAAAGTTTCACTCTCCGCATTCATTACCATCATTGGTAATGTGATGCCCGCTTTGCGTAATTCCGTTCCTTCATCAGCATAAGCCACGCCCAGGTAATCAACTTTATGATATTGTAATGTGTTGGCAATTTCGGCACCGCCGCTTCCATAAGCGAATGCTTTTACCATTACCATCAATTTTGTTGAGGGCTGCAATAATTTTTGGTATTGCTGAAGATTATGTGCCACAGCATTCAGGTTTATCTCCAGTTCTGTCTGGTGAACCTTTAGTTCTAGCAATTGTATGATCTGTTCAAAACAAAATATCCGGGCTCCTTTTACAAGGATCACTTCATCTCTGAAATCTGAAAAACGAAATCGTGAAATGAAATCTTCAGTTGATGGATAAAATTCGCTCTGTATAGTATAAATCGCTGTTTCATTTTCGAACTTCAGGTATTTTGAGATGGTTAACCCGATACCGATCACCCGATCGATTTTATGCTGGACAAGATCATCTGCGATTCTTTCATAAAGCTCTTCATCGTTTATACCTGTTTGAAAAAAATCTGAAAGGATCACGGTGCTTTTTGCCGTGCCACCCATTTGCTTTAAAAAATCCAAAGCTATATGCAATGAATTCAGATCGGCGCTATAGCTGTCATTAATTACTGTGCAATGATTAATTCCTTTTTTAAGTTCCAACCGCATATTAACTGGCTGCAGCTGTTTCATTCTCCTGGCTATTACAGTTTCTTTAATACCTAAATGAAGCATTATACACCAGCAAGTGATCGCATTTTGAATAGATGCATCATCAGTAAATGGAATTCGAATTGCCGTTTCAGCATTTTTATAAACAGCAATTATCTCCGCATCGTTTTGCGTTTTATTTATCTCCAGTATCTGCAGATCGGCTTTTTGTATTTTTCCCCAGGAAAAAATTTTGAACGGATGTTTTCCTGTTTTATGGATAACAGCTTCATATTTTAAAACAATGGCTTTATCTGCCAGCCATTCATCACTGCAATAAACGATA
>DATDCP010000189.1:0-16738 GCA_036524255.1 Chitinophagaceae bacterium | reverse complement strand
AAACAGCAGGAATAGTATATGTTGAATTAGTAGCACCGATAATATTAATTGTATTTTTCCTCCATTGATAACCCAAAGGCTGTGAGCCGCTGGCTGTAACAGAAAAACTAGCAGGGTTTCCTTCTGCAACGCTAATGCTTTGCGGTTGTGTAGTAATTGTCGGCTCAGTAGAACCAGTGAAAGTAATTTTATATACAGCGCTATTTGCTCTTGAAAGAAAATAAAGATTTCCATCAGGTCCGGTAGCCATACCAACAGGACTGCCGGCAATAGATGATGCAAAATTTGTTCTTGTTGCAGTACTACCGGATAAAGTAAGCATGTCGATCCAGTTATTACAAAAATCTAAAAAGAAATATCTGCCGGTATATTCAGGTGGATAGTTGCTTGAAGTTGGATTAAAAAAAGTGCCGCCGGTTATGGCGCATCCAAAACCAACTCCTCCACCATGTGCATATGCATAAACAGGATTTGTAAATGCAGGATTGCTACTGAACCCTTCTGCGGTTGGCCAACCATAATTTAGCCCACCTGTTGTACAATCATTAACTTCTTCCCACGCATTTTGTCCAACATCGTTTACAAAAATGCGACCTGTTCCGGGCTGAATTGAAAGTGTATAAGGATTACGCATTCCATATTCCCAAACTCTTTGGCGTTGAGCTGTGCCAACAGTAAATGGATTTCCTGCAGGCACGCTGCCATCTGAATTGATCCGCAAAATTTTTCCATGATAAGTATCTAAATTTTGCGCATGAAGAGTGTTTGCATTTTCCCCAACACCCACGTATAATTTTCCATCAGGCCCAAACTGTATTGTTCCCCCATTATGATTGGTCGCACCGCTTAACGGATCAAGATTCAGAACTATGGATTCGCTGCCTGCTACAATTGTATTGCCATTCATTGTAAATCGGCTGATACGATTATTAGCTGCAGAAGAAAGTGTGTAATACAGATAAATAAAATTATTGCTGGAAAAATTTGGATCAAAAGCAATTCCAAGCAAACCTCTTTCCCCGGATGAATTTACACTTAGTGTGATCGCAGGTGTAGCAAGCAGCACTCCATTTTCAATTATTCTCAATGCTCCTGTTTGTTGTGCAACAAACAAACGACCATCGGGTGCAAATTCCATTACCGTTGGATTGCTGATACCATTTGCAACAAGCACTTGTTGAAACCCGGTTGGATATGTTTGTGCATTACTATATGTAGAAGAAATAAATAGACCAGTAATTGTAAATATCAGGATCAAAGAATTGATAGAACTTTGAGTTTTGGGGCGAACTATACTCATAACAGGAAGTTTAAGGTTATTAATAACCTCTTACAAGTGGGAGAACAATCGAAGTGACCTGATAGGTTTTTTTATCTAGCAAAAACCATGCAGGGTTGAATAACTTCGGGTTCATGATAAATAAAAAAATATGAAGTTTTATTTAAGGCTGGAATAAACTATTGACTCAAACTTGGCTTCAATATCACCATGGCTATTGGGGCTCTGTTGTGTCATAAAAAGACAAACAAGTTTTGATTTTGGATCGGCCCAGTAGGTTGTACCATAATATCCACCCCATGCGAATGAACCTGCATTACGTGGACCTTTAGCAGCAGATTTTTCGGAAGTGATGCCGAAACCCAATCCCATATTATCATCACCAAACATGCCGTCTTTTAGCTGACCACTGGTTATCATTTCCACTGTTCTTTTTCCCAATATTTGATGACCATTATACTTACCGCCATTTAATAACATTTGCATAAATATGGCATAATCAAATGCGGTGGATGAAAGCCCTGCTCCTCCCGAAAAATAATGTTTCTTCATAATGGGGTAATCAGGATCTATGTTGCGAAATTCATGACTCCAGGGAATGATTTTTTGCGACGCATCCTCTGTATAAACTGTTGCCAAACGGTTGGCTTTAGAAGAAGGCACATTGAAATAAGTGTCTTTCATTCCCAGTGGTTCAAAAATATTTTTTCTAAAGAAATCTTCCAGGTTCATACCGCTGATCACTTCTATTAAACATCCAAGGAGATCCGTATTTAATCCATATTGCCATTTTTCACCGGGCTTAAAACTTAAAGGAAGTTTTCCCAACGCTTTCATTCTTTCCAAAAGATCTGCATCAAAATAACCAAGACCGGAAGGAATATGATTTTTTGAATAAATAGCAGCGACTTTTGAACTTCCGATATCTGTATAATCAAGACCTGAAGTATGCGTAAGCAGTTGGCGAAAAGTGATCTCGCTATTTGCTGGAACTGTAGTGTATGTAGTATCTGCATCATTGAATTTATCCAACACAACAGGATTTTTAAATTCTGGGATAAAATCTGAAATCGGTTGATCAAGTAATAATTTTCCCTGTTCGTATAAGATCATAATGCCAATACTTGTTATCGCTTTTGTTTGAGACATTATGCGGAAGATTGCATCATTCTTCATCGGTTTTTTTGTAGCAACATCCGCATATCCATATCCTTTATATTGTACAACCTGGTTATCTTTTATCACAATAGATACGGCTCCTGTCAACCAGTTTTTACTGATATACTCATTTACAATTCCATCGATCCTGGCTAATCTTTCATAATCAACAGTATTGTTTTTTGTACCCGTTTGTACTACTTGCGACTGACCCAGCAAGGACATAAACAAGATAATAACCGGAACAAGAGCAGTGCGGAGGTTGATGATCTTTATCATAGTAAGTTTTGTATTTAGCGATAGAAAGATAATGCAAAATATAAAAATGATTTTCAACTTAACTTCGCTTACAAATTTACAGTATGGAATTAGGTATTGGCATGTTTGGCGACCTGCATATAAATAAGAATGGAGAAACACAACCAGCAGGACAACGACTTAAGGAACTGATCGAAGAAATAAAACTGATGGATGAAGTGGGGCTTGATTTTTATGGCATCGGCGAACATCATCGTCCCGACTATGCCGTTTCAACACCTGAAATAATTATTGCTGCAGCCGCTACGATTACTAAAAATATCAATCTAGGCAGCGCAGTCTCAGTTTTAAGTTCATCAGACCCGGTAAAACTCTATCAAAGTTTTGCTACAATTGATCTGATCTCGGATGGCCGTGCTGAGTTAATGGCCGGTCGTGGCAGCTTCATAGAATCATTTCCTTTGTTTGGTTATAGCCTTGATGATTATGATGAACTGTTTGAAGAGAAATTGGAACTACTATTGAAAATAAATAAAGAAAATCCGATTACATGGAAAGGTAAATTCAGGGCTGCCCTCAACAAACAGCAAGTACTACCTCGTGCATTTAATGATCATCTTAACATATGGATCGCCGTTGGAGGTACGCCAGAATCAGTATTGCGAGCAGGTAAACATGGATTGCCCGTGATTTTTGCGATCATTGGTGGCAACCCAACACAATTCAAGCCATTGTTTGAATACTATAAAAAAGTGTACGATCACTATGGTCATGATATGAATAAATTCCAGGTTGGTGTACACATGCATGCGTTTTTTGGTGATGATAGTAAACAAATTGCTGATGAGTATTACCCGATCTATTCTGCACAAATGGATAGAGTGGGTCGTAGTCGCGGTTGGCCTCCTTACCAGGAACAACAATACGTAACCGGCCGTGGTAGCAATGGCCATTTAATTATTGGGGATGCCAATGAATCCATTGATAAAATTTTACATATGCATGAATTGTTTGGCCTCACTCGTTTTTCAGCGCATATGGATGTAGGCGGACCTTCACATAAATTAATGATGAGGTCAATAGAGATCTATGGAACCAGGATCGCTCCGAAAGTGAGAGAGGCATTAAAGAAAAGCAATACCAGTATTTAAGATTTATAGATCCTTATCATAAAACCGCCAGCTAGTTTTATATTCCCTTGTTAAAGGCTGATTGGTTATAATTGCCCGCAACATTTCGATAGGCATATTATTCTCATTTAAGATAGCATCATGATATTGCTTGTAAGTCATCTTTTTTGTATCCACTACTTCTCTTTTCAATGCCATGAACTGCAAACCGCCGATCATATAAGCAAGCTGGTACAACGGGCCATACCCCCCGGTAAATGAGCGGCGCACTTCTCCTTCCGCATTGGCTCTTTCGTGACCTACACGGTCAACAAGAAAATCAATGCATTGCTGAGGCGTCCATTTACCTAAATGATAATTAAGAGAAAAAATGATCCTTGCACACCGATGCATGCGCCAGAATAACATACCGATCCTTTCTTCTGGTGTACGTGGAAATTTCATATCCCACAGTAACAATTCCCAATACAAAGCATTTCCTTCTATCCAAAACGGTGTATCAAAATTGCGATAGACCTTGTGCCTGTTATTCATGAATCCCTGTAAATGATGCCCTGCTAACAATTCATGATGCACTGTAGCACGGGAAAAATTTGGATTGTTGCCCCGCATACTCATCATTTTATCCTCGTAGCTCATTGTATTAGTGGGATAAGAAATGATCAATGATTGACCACCCAAAAAGAAAGGCGATACACGTTGCCGCTCCGGTGACATCATATACATTCCCCAGTCTTCTTCTGCAAGTGGTGGTATGGTTAGCAGATCATTTTTTTTTAGAAATTCTACTGACTGCTTGTACAGATCATACATTGCCTCGGGTTGTTTTCCCGGTGGCACATAAGTATTTTTTACTTTCTCAAGTGCCGCTTTCCAGTTATCGCCAAATCCCATATCACGGGATGCTTTTAATAACTCTGCATCACACCAGGCAAACTCTTTATTGGCAATTTTCACAAGGTCCTCCGGTGTATAAGGAATGAACTCTAATTTCAACAGGCGAATTAATTCTTCATCACCTATTTGATTTCCTACGATACCGCTTCCATCATCTTTTTGTGTTCTTACTTCTTTTGTTTTCTTTCTAAGCGATGCGCTATAAGCACTCAGCAAACTATCTGTTTCTGTATAGGTTTTAGGTACCCACCATGTAAATAAAGGATCATAACCATTATAAAAATTAAAATAATCTCTCAAAATATTCTGCAATCCTCTTACGGAAACAACACTCATATCACCCGGCTTCTTTTCAATACTGTCACCTGTTTTTAATTTATCAATTGCTTTTAAAATTTCTTTGCAAACACTATTGAGCTCTTTTGCCACCTCTTCTCCATTTACTGCTATGCCCCTGCGTCGTGGTTTTTCCAGTGCATATATCCTGTCGGAAAAGGCGAGATATTGTGACGCTTGCTGGTAGACCTTATCTTCCTGTTGCAATTTATATTTCTCATCATCCAGGTCTCTTTTAAAAAGAACATAATCCGTTTTTCCGTTTATATTCATTTTATTAAAATCGGCCTGCTCCATTTTCTTTTCATAACTACCGATCAGATCCAACAAATGCCGGCGGCGTTCGGGAGTATTGTAGTCGCTTAACTGCCTCCTTCCCCATCGTTCAGGTTGTACACCACGAGCTGTGTAAAATCGCATGATGCTTTCTTTGTCTGCATCATATTGTATCATGATATCTGCCATCTCGCTGGTTTGCAGGTAGAGATTGGCGGAGGATTGTTGTGCCGAAGATCGCTGTCCCAGGATAAAAATGCCAATTACGATGACAACGATAATTTTATTTGCCCATTTAGAATAAAACATATGAAAATCTTTTACGATAAAAATATTTGGGCATCAAAGTAATCAATAATTTAAGATTTTCAATTCAGCCAGATATTTATTTAGGAACACCAGCGTTATTTCGTTTGTTTATTATATTGAGAAATCGATTTAGAATTATAATGGCTTCACTCTTCCCGAACCTGAAATCTGCGTGCTGATCTGCGGATTTCCCCGGTAATAAACAGAACCACTTCCGCTAATAGTTGCATCAAGCGTTTGCGATAAGTTTACCTGCATATCACCAGAACCACTGATCGTAGTTTTTGCTTTTTCAGCAACAACTCCGTCTATAAATAACTTACCACTTCCACTAATTCTCAGATCCTCATTCTTCGCTGCACCTGACTGCACAATAATATCACCCGTACCACTGATATTGGCGTTTAATTTATCAGTTACCGTTACAGACTGCACTGTAATACTCCCTGTACCACTTATGTTCATATCGAGGTTTACAGAATTTACATTTCCTATTACTGCCAGATCACCTATGCCGCTGAGATGAAGGTAGTCTGCAGTTGGTGCGCTAATATTGACAGTTATTTCTTCATTTGATTTTATATGTACACCATCTTTCACTTTTAGTAACAAGTGCCCGTTTGTTTTAGTGGCTTGTATAACCTCGAGTATATTTTGTTGTGCCGTTATTTCAACTTTATATTCAGGAGCAATTTTGTAATATATCTTTCCACCGATACTTACTGATACACCTGAGAAATCAGTGATGTTACGTGTTTCTGTTTGTAGATCCCCCTCTCCCACTACTTTTTTGCAGGAAGATGCTGTTAATAAAGCTGCGGCTGCTGCTAGCATAAAAATTTGTTTTTTCATTTTATTTGATTTCTGTTTTTGATAAATTTTAAAATTCAATTTTATAATTCAGGATCGGGATCAAACCTGTTTGATAACTGGTAACAATTTTATTTTTCTCGCTATCATACCATTGACCAAATACATTTAACCGATTCGTGACGTTCTGTATATCCAGCGATAAAGTGCTGGTAATATTTTTACGGTTCCACTTCATGCTGATCCCGATATCAGCTCTGAAATAGGCTTCATTCTGTAAACTGTAAGCCTCTTTTTCTATGAACACTGTATAACCTTGCTGTTGTGATGCGTCAAAGTTGATAGGTGTATTGCGAAGCCCACCTGCATAGATCGTTTTCAGATTAACTCCAAATATTTTTGATTTCCTATCGCTTATAAAATCTTTCCCTGCGATCAACGTAATAAGATAGTTACCATTGAAACGTGTATTTCTTTCCACGCCGTCTTTTACTGTGTACTTTGATTGATAGAAAGAATTACTTAAGGTGAGATAGAAATTATCTTTGAGATAACGTTCTAATGAAATTTCCACTCCATAGTTTTTACCTTTCCCACTGTTCTCCATTGGTTCTACTATATAATCATTCAGAATATTCAATGTAGATAGGCTGCTGCTGTCGTAAATACTGACAGGCACATTGAATAATTGCTGGTAATATAATTCTGCTTTGGCAAGTAAATTTTTTGTTAACCTGTAACTGTAAGAAAAAACATAATGATGCGACTTTGTCAGATCCAGATTTTTATTTGGCATATCAACAGTTCCGTTCGCCAGCTTGTGCTCTGCAAAATATACACTCAACGTTTGCATCTGGCTATGGAGGCCATAACCTACAGCAACACTGCTCTTATTATTAATATTCCATTTGGCAGAAAACCGTGGCTCAACAGACGAAGTATTGTTATGAGCCAGGCGGAAATAATGCATACCGGCATTCAGCGTGATGTTATTAGATGGTTTATACTGCCATTGTGCAAAAGCCTGCTGTGTAGATGTCTTTCCGGAAGTATTAAGATCCTCCTCTAGTGGATCACCTTCATGTTCGCTTGAAAGCCGGTAAAAATTGTATTTGATCAGATCAGCAATAACACCTGCACGCAGATTCAATCGATTACTGAATTTATAATTGATCGTTGAATTAAAAATTAATTTATCGGTTTTATACTTATCAAAGTAACTGCTTGTCGAGGTATAATCATCTTCTGTATATTTTTCATCATACCCTACATTGGTTCTTGAGACCCCTATGCCCGACTTTATATTTAGCTTCTTGCCTACCAATATAGAATGCGTTATTCCTGTCATCCCGGTATTAGATAAAAATGTATAAGAGTACCTGTCACTTTTAGTTTCCCATTTTAGTGAATCTTCTTCGGCATTAAATTTCTGATCGCTCAATCCGCCGAAACCAAAAAATGTAAATGTTCCAAGCTTGTTGGTAGGGAAATGAAAATTGTAAGACAGATCCTGGAAATTAGTAGCACCATTATCATCGAGAACACCAATTTTCGAAAGCAACGCCAATGTGGAATAACGGTAATTAATAAGATAAGAGCCTTTGTATTTTTTAGAGAATGGTCCTTCCATTGCAACGTTTAATCCAAGCACACCAGCCTGCACTGTATATTCTTTTTTCTCATTGTTACCTTTTCTTAATCTAAGATCAAACACACCGCTTAATGCATTGCCATACTCAGCTGCAAAAGCCGCCGTAACAAAATCAGAATTTGAAAGTAGTTGCGAACTTAAGATTGAAATTCCTCCGCCACTGTTGCCCGGTGTACCAAAATGATTCGGATTAGGAATATCCATTCCTTCCATACGCCATAATAATCCGGTTGGGGAATTGCCACGGATCACAATACTATTATTCCCATCATCCGCAGCAAAAACACCCGCAAACCCTGTAGCCATACGCAATGGATCATTAACGGCAGCTGCATATTTTTGAGTTTCTTCTACTGTAAATGCTCTTGCGCTTACAGCACTCATATCATTAAGCGGCTTATTTTTTTTGCTTCCGGCTTTTACAATTACTGCTGTCTCCGTACGGATCATTGCTTCCAGTGAAACATTAATCACTGTTGCTTTACCGGAGTTAACTGCAATATTTTCCAATACACCTTCTTTAAAGCCGGCATAGGAAATAATGATACGATAAGAACCAACAGGAATATTGCTGAAACGAAAAAAGCCAGCTTCGTCGGTCAAAACTGATTTACCAAGTTGACTAATAGTAACAGTTGCACCGGCAAGTGGCTGTTGCAGCACCTGGTCTGTTACCGTGCCGCGAAATTGTTGGGAATACTGAGCATTTGTGTTAATGACAAATAAGGATAAGGCGAATACAAAAACAAGTTTCATCATCTTCTTCTTTAATGGTTTTAAATAATTCTCTGTGAGTATAACAACCAAAGAAGAATCTACCCCTATGCGTTAACAATATTTTAGAAGAAATTAATTCCGGCATTCCATCCAAACCAGCCGGTAACTTTATCGCTGAATTTTGTGGTCTTATACGATGAAGGAGGGACAGGGAAACGATAGCCGCTGAAACCCACGTTCTGATCAGTTATATAAACTGAATAAGAAGGCCCGCCATATATTGAAACATATTTCCCAAGCTTGATATTGAAGTTGAGATCGAACCTGTTTAAAAGATTGGTATAATCCCATGAACCGAGATAGAGATACTGACAACTCAATTCGGGGTTAATGGATAGGGTTTTCTTTTTATTTAATGACAACTCACTGCCAAGACCATATCCAAAAGAATAAATCTTGTTACTGTCACTTAGATTTAAACCTGCTTTAAGTATGCTATACAGTTTTGAATTCCCTGTTTTAAAAGCTGCGTTCACATTTTCAACTTCGTTGGCAGAAAAATTGAGTTTATGATAACCCTTTATAATAATATTGATCAAACCGATGCTGTATCCGGAAGATGTATCGGCAATATTAATAAGCCCTATCTGCAACCCTTTTAATTTTTTTGCATAATTAATCACGCCTGCTATTTGTACTCCGTTCATTTCTCTATTACTTATATTAGATACCCCGGCTATCTGCACCCCGCTTGCTTTTTCCTTGGAAAAATTTCCTACACCTGCGATCTGTACACCTTTTACACTATCCGATACATGGTTATATATCCCAGCTACCTGGAAACCGTGCAATTTTCCAGTTACAAAATTATTAATACCTGCCGCCTGAAAACCGTATACATTATCCTGTACCAGATTATTTATGCCTGCAACCTGGAAACCCGATACTGCCCCACCCACTGAATTAAATAAACCAGCAGCCTGGAAATACTTCACATCCTTTTGGTCAATATTAAATAGACCCCCTATTTCAAAACCATTCGTTCCTGCAGTGTACCCACCGAATATGTTCAATGAAAAATTATTGATCACCTGTGAATTCATCTGGCCTTGAGTGCTTACTCCCGGAATAAGAGAAACCTGGAAAGGACGTGTGGTAAAAAAATTCTTTAAGTTGAGACTCTGTACTTTTTGTTTACCTGAAAGCAAAAATCTTCCTACACCGGTTTGCTGCACTTTGATGGAATCAGTTACAACAGGTTGTTGCTCTACTACCGTTGTATCAGTTGATACTTGTAATGAGTCAGGTGTCAAATAATCTTCCGGTGTGATCACTTCAGTACTGCCAGGTATTTCAATTGGCATCATGGTTATTGAAACCTCCTGATTATAACGAGGTTGAATTTTTATTGTAGTGTCTTCGTAAAACTCTTTACTTACCGTCAACTCAGCGGTACTCGATTTACTGCTTTTAAGTTTTATCTTAAAAAACCCATCTGTGTTTGTCAACGCCGAAGCAAGCATCTTTTTTTCATATATACTCGCTTCATTGATTGCAGCGCCTGATTGTTCATCATACACAAACCCGCTTACTGAATAAATTTTTTCTTCAGTTACACCTTTTTGTGTCACTAGCGTCATCCTGATTGGCGCTTTACGGATGATGATATAGTTACCACTTTCTTTAAACTCGTAAGTGTTATTAAACAATTGCGTGAGTATTTCTTTTACTGTTTTATTAGATGCCCTGAAACTAACGAGGCTGTCTTTCTTAACTATGCTTGAATTATAAGAGAAATAGAAATCGCCTTTGTTGCTCAATATTTCAAGCACATTATCCAGTCGCTGCCTGTTTACATCAAGCGAAATACTTTTCTGCAAATTGGCCTGGCCATAAGTAGCAGAGCTGATAAAAATAAAAAGAATGATAAATTTAAAAACAGTACTGAGTTTCATTAATTATGATCTGGGTTATTGTAAAATGATCTGTCCGTCTTCTTTTATGATAACTTCTATATCAAGTGTGAGGTGTATAACTTCTAATACTTTTTCAAGCGACTCATTATAAAAAGTAGTTGTGATCCGCATATCATTCAATTCCTTTCTGCCAATGATTATTTTGGCATCGTAAGCTTCGTTCAGCACCTGCACCAGTTTCCACAAAGGAGTTTCATCGCAAACAAATTCCTTGCTACGATAATAATTATAAAGCTTATCATCTACTGCTTCTTTGGAGGCAATGCTGTCGTTTGCAGACATAACTATTTTTTCACCTGCATTTAATTCAACCGTCTTACCCGATCTTGTTACTCGTACTATACCGGTTTCCACCACAACTTCTGTGCTTCCATTTTCACTTTTTATATTAAAAGATGTTCCTACTACCGTTACCTGCACATCATTTACTGAAATGATAAATGGTTTTTTCTTATCCGGAGCTACATTAAAAAACGCTTCTCCTTTCAAAGCAATAGCCCTTGTATTGCCTTTGAATTTAGAAGGATAAGTAACAGTTGATCTTTTATTGAGTGTAATTACAGAGCCATCCGGTAATGTATCAATCAAAATATTTTGGCCGGTTTGAGCAACCATTTCTTTCGACGCAGTGTTTTTATTGATCAATATAAATAGAGTAATGCCAAGCCCCGCTACCAAAATGACCGATGCGGCGATCCTTAGCCAGGAAAAACGTGGCTTTATAATTTTAACAGGTTCTTGTTGTCCCCCGATCCTGTTTTGAAATCTTTCCCATGCTTTATTCACATCAACCGTTGATCCGGAAGCAAGTGCTTTGCTCTGATCCCAGATCTTTTTAAACTGGTTATAATATTCCTGGTGTGTTTCACTCTCCTTCATCCATTCTGTCACCATTTGTTCTTCCTCAGGAGATGCCTCACCCAACAGGTGTTTCACCAGCAGGTCATCATCAATATGGTAAAAATTTTGTTCCAGTTGTGTGGTATTAATTATGAATAAATAATAAAATAAATATCAGGAAGTCAACCAATTTCACCCTCAACAATCGTAACGCTTTGCTCATCTGGCTCTCCACTGTTTTTACGGATATACCCAATTTATCAGCGATCTCACGATACTTCAATTCATCAAAACGACTCATCTGAAAAATGGTGCGGCACTGCTCCGGCAATTCATTCAGCGCCGAATGAATTTTCTTTTCCAGTTCACCAGCCATTATTTTTTTTGCAGGATGTTCTACTTCATTTTTCATTCTATAAGCAACATTCAACTGGTGATTTGATCTTACTTTCTGATGTTTAATATAATTAAGGCTTTCGTTATGCACCGCCCGGTATAAATAAGAAGAAACAGATCCCGTTAATGAAAGATTTTCATTTCTTTCCCAAAGCTTGAAAAACACCTGCTGCACCATTTCTTCCGCCTGTATTTCATCCCGCAGTATAGTAAAAGCGTAGGCATGCAGCCGTTTAAAATGAGTTTTAAACATCTGTTCAAAGGCTGCTTCGTCCCTTTGCGCCAGTAATGTGCCAATGGATTCGTTCTCCAGTTCCATTCCTTCTGCCCGGTATAATGGTTCTATTAATAAAGCTGCGCCCAAAAATACTTTTTAATATAACAACCGACTGACCATTTACCCCTATTCCGGTTCAAAAAAAATTTTTAGAGATCACAAAACGAGAGTCTGTGTCTTTATGAAATATTTCAGTTAGAAATCGGGAAACAAGATTTTTATTAAGCAAGGAGGTGAATCATCATACCGATTAAGAAGATCATTACTGTTGTTTTGTAATTTCCGGATCAGTATCCGCCCTTTCTTCCTTTTGTTCTTTCAGGGGCAATTTATCCGTCTTTCCAACTTTTATCTTTGGATTTTGTCCTGTACCGGTAGCCCTGATCGGAATACCAACAATACCAAATGGAGGCAGACCAAGACGGCAATTAAATTTGATGCTTCCGTCAAAACTTGTTTGTCCCTGGATCCTGAGTCTATATCCTTTTACCTTGATCTTTGTTTTCTCCAGCGTAACCACATTATTTTTTATTGTTGTTTTGAAATGGATCTTTTTCAGCTCAGGATCATTTATTTTTTCTTTGCCTGTTTCTTTACTAATTGCTGAAAAAAGCTTGAAGCCATTCAACTTTACTTTCTGTACGGCCATGTCACCACCTCCTTTCAACGATGGCATGATCGGGTACATGTTTCCATCCAGTTTTCCTTCAAGATCATAATCCAGCGAAACAATGCCCTCCGCTTTGGAAGCTGCCGGCACCAATTGCCTAAACAACTCAACTTCATTATACATTTTTTTTACATCAAAGGAATCTATTTTAATATTATATGTAAAAAATGCCCTGGTTGAACTAAGGGTCCTGTAACTGCCATTCATCACAGTCACCGCATCGGCTAACTTGAAACCGGTTTTCTTCATTTTCAATACAGCATCTTTGATAATCACTTCACCCTTGACAGATCTTATTTGCAGTTTATTATAATTAATAGTATTTACATCCGTAGTAAATCTAAAATCAAGATCAGCAGGTATCAGGATCACACCCTTTTGACCGCTTACCAAAGAAACAGTTTTAGAAGAAACACTACCCGCATTATAAGCCATCAATTCATCCAGTAACAGGTGATCTGATTGCAAATGAACATCGCCTTTTAGCGGGCCTTTGCCTTTAAAATAATTCAATATGTTAGAAAAATAACCGCTCAAAACAGCAACAGATCTTCCATATTTTGTTCTGAAATTATCGATCTTCACATGGTCCTGGTTAATGTGAAATATGCCACGGTCAATTATAAATGGAAGTGGGTAGAGTTCGGAGTAGACAACAAGACTGTTTACTTTCACTGTTCCCTTGTTATTAAGCTTATCGTAACGCCTTGCTGCCGCATCAGCCTGGCTGCCCTTCAAGGAGAGATCAGTCTCGATCGTTCCTGCTACATCCCAGCCTTTCACTGAAAATACTTTGAATATTTTTTCAAGGTTGATCACTCCTTTTGATTCTATATCATATTGAAGATTGTCAAAATTCTGCATATCAGCTTTTACTATAAATGGCTTTCCTTCAAATTCAAATGAAATGGGTTGAACGTCCATTCTCCAACCTTTCATAGTCCCATCCTTATTTTGTACAGCAGCATTCACAGCAATTTTTTCAATCGGGGCAGGGTAATATTTTGTTTTCAAAAAAGCGTCCTCCACTTTCAGGACCGCTTCGGTTTTTGGAAATATTTTTTTTGCAGGCTGATAATCTCCTGATGATCTTATGCGCATAACAAGGTTGCCATTAATATCTACACTGTCCAGTGGATAGATCTTTTGAATATCTGATAAACGCAAAACCGCATCGAGGCCGGCATCAATAGGAGAATCATCACCATTCCTGAAATGGAAAAACCCTTTAATATAATTATCAAGTGCTTTAATATCTATGTTGTCAACAGCGGCGCTGATGTGATGATAATTATTATCGGGACAATCGGCTTCGATACTAAAATTGATCTGCTGAACCGGTACGGGCATATCCGTATAATGAAAATACCCGTTTTGCAACCTTGATCGTAAATGAAAAGCAGGAATACTTACAACTTTAAAATCGCTTCGCAATCGGTCAGGGTGTTGCTCTTCAGCATAATAACCATCAGCATCCAGTTGCAAGCTAAGCTTCCCTTTCAGTTCGTATTGCTGCAGACCCAGAAATTTGCCCACTTGTTCCAGGTCCATTTCACCGCTAGTGCGAGTGAATATATAAGGCGCTTCATACCCTTTAATTTTTAAAACAGAACTCAAATGATCCATTCCCAGGTTAAAAAAAACAGAATCAATATCCAATGATAAACTATCCAAATTCAACGCAGGCATCCTGGTTTCAAGATCAAGGTACAGGTTGCTTACCGGTTCCGACACATTTTCATAAGCAATATAACCATCACGTACTTTCATAGAAAATGCCAGGTCAGGTATGGTATCCGTTCCTGCTATATAAAGACCAGAGAGCGACGCAGAAATTCCTGCATCACCTCTTATTTTTGTTTTTTTCCTCCAGCCCTGGTAAGATGGCGGCAAAGCGGTAAACACATCCCCGAGATCTGCCTTCTCGCTGCTTAGTTCAAAATTCATTCTTTCACCCCTGCTAAGAAATTCATACTTCCCGGTTATTTCAAGTGGGAGGCGATTTACCATTACTGTATTTTTTGCAAACTCTAATTCAAGTGAATTGGTATTAACTTTTGTTACCAGGTCCGCATTTATTTTTTTATTAATCACATAGGGTTCGCCATTGATATTAATATCAAATGAATTGATAGATAAATGACTGGCAAGATCAAAAATAGCTTTGCTCAAATCACCTTTACCGGAATAGTTCAGCCCGCTTGCACTTATAAAAATATCTGCATACGCATCCTTATATACAAGAATGCTTTTCTCGATCACGATCTTTTCGATCTGTAATGCCGTTGTAGTATCAGGAGCAGATGAAGAAGTATCGGCGCTGACAGATGATGACTTAAATACATTATAGTTGGCATCTCCTTCTTCATTCACCAATATATTGATGGATGCCTCTTTCATAAAAAACTCATTGATATGAATATCACCGCGGATCAGATCAGGAATACGGATACCAAAAGCCACTTCACCTGCTGCTAACAGTGTTTCATCCTGGTAAGGAGCGGAGCCAGTTGATTTAAAATTGTACAGAGTGAGAGTAAGAGAGGGAAAATGTTTGAAAAATGAAAGCCTTGCTTTGGAAAATTCAACCTTCCCGTCAATAGAATGGTTGACAAGTTTTTTGATCTCTTTTGATATGGTGCCCGGCAAAATATATGGAAGAAGAAACAGCAACAGGAATACTGATCCGATCATTATTACGATGATCTTTGCAGCTTTTTTACTCCAGTGTAGTATCCCCATTTTCATAATGAAAATTAAATTACCAGTTTGGGGCACGCCGGTCTTTCATTCTTCTATACGGATATTATCAGATATATCTTAAAGGTAGGTATAATGGTTAACCATAAACAGACTTATCTGAAACTTAAATAAAATGCAGCGGAAACACCGCTATCCAGCTTACAAAAAATCGCAGCTTTCTTTTTTTTATTTTACAAGTGTAGATGCAAGGCAGTTATTTTACTCTTTATTTTTTTAAAAACCAATAAATTCCTTTCACATTTGCTTGCCATTTCGGCAACAGGCGAATGAGAATTATCTCCTCGATCAATTCCAGCATGGTAACAATTGTTGCGGCGTAAAATAAAATGAGGCTGGGTTCTTGGGTAAAGAATGCAAGTATTAAAAAAACACCCTGCAATAAAGCCGCTGTCTTAGCAAAGTAAGTGTGAAAGTTTGTCATTTTTTTATAGCGGATAAAGGCATAGGATGTTTGCACAAGGAACAACACAAGAAGTATGATTAAAACTATCATGTGTTGTTTTATAAACTCAAGCTTCATAATAAACAAAGCGATTAAACCTACCAATACTGTAAGATCATCGCCAATGGAATCGAGTTTTGTACCCAGGATGCTGGTGACTTTAAATTTCCGGGCAAGATAACCGTCAATCAGGTCAGTAAAAAAACTTACAGCCAGCAGCCATTTGAAAATGTCATACTGTTTGGTAAAAAGCAATACTAATAAAATAGGGGCAGCAATTATTCTGTAAAGAGTAATGCCATTGATGACATACCAGGCTTGCTTATGCGTATTCTTTTTCAATGAATGATCAAGATTGCATATTTTTTATGCGGTTTCATGACTCAAAAATTACAAATTATGTGGATAATTTATAGGCTAAATGAAGAATATAATTTTATTCCTGCATGGTTGTTGCTTATTAAGTCGGCCAACTTAAATTTAAAATTCCAAATCCAGTTGTTGTGATGAATGTATTTGAAGAAAGAGAAAAAAAACATCTTGGTTCCGCAAG
>DATDCP010000188.1:0-2225 GCA_036524255.1 Chitinophagaceae bacterium | reverse complement strand
TTCATGTACGAGTACATAGTCTGGAGCCACACACATTTGCCCGGCATTCGAAAATTTTGCAATGGCAATGCGACGAGCAGCCACTTTGATGTTTGCATCGCTTTCTACCACACATGGACTTTTTCCGCCTAACTCCAATGTGACCGGTACCAATTTTTCCGCAGCCATTTTATAAATTATTTTTCCAACAACAGTGCTACCGGTATAAAACACATGATCAAATGCAAAATTGTTCATCATTTCCGGAACTACGGTGGCCCCATCACCTTGTACATATAAAATATATTCGGGCGGAAAAACATCTTCAATGATCTTCTTCATCACTGCATCCGTTGCAGATGCGAACTCACTTGGTTTAAGTACAACACAATTACCAGCAGCGATGGCACCAACTAATGGGTTTATTAAAAGTTGAAATGGATAATTCCACGGTCCAATTATTAATACAACACCAAGCGGTTCTTTTAAAATTTTACTGCTCGAAGGAAGATTCAACAAATTGGTTTCAACATTTTCCGGCTGCATCCACAGTTGAAGATTTTTTATAGCCGCATTTAATTCACTGATCACAAACCCGATCTCAGTTACCCAGGTTTCTTCCGGGCTTTTTTTTAGATCGGCATATAAAGCGTCATAGAGATCTTGCTCATGTTTTAAGATGGACGCCTTTAATTTTTTTAATTGTTCTTTTCTGAAACCGTAGTGTTTAGTAATACCGGAATTAAAATAGTCACGCAGATGCTGTAAAGAAGATAAGAGCATATAATTAGTTATAAGCCGTAATTTACAATCATTCCTTAATTTACTGCTATGAAAGGATCCAAAATAAGATGGGGTATTCTCGGGTGCGGACGTATTGCCAGAAAATTTGCAGTAGATCTTCGTTTGGTAGACGATGCAGAGTTAACAGCTATTGCAAGTCGTAATAATGAAACATTAGAACTATTTGCAAAGGATTTTCCGTGCAAGCATCTTCATAACAGCTATGAAGCTCTTGCAACGAATGGCGAAGTAGATGTAATTTATATTGCTACTCCTCATTCTCATCATTATGAGCATACGATGCTTTGCTTAAATCATGATAAAGCAGTTTTATGTGAAAAAGCTTTCGCTATCAACAGCCGGCAAGCCAAAGAGATGATCAAAACAACTAAGGAGCGAAAAGTTTTTTTAATGGAAGCTCTTTGGACAAAATTTTTACCCCATTATAAAAAATTACAGGAACTAGTTCAGCAAAAAACACTGGGTGATATTAAAAGTATGCTTGTAAATTTTGGTTTTCAAACATCCGATAAGTCTTCACAGCGATTGTTTGATCCTTTGCTTGGTGGAGGTACACTGCTTGATATTGGTATTTACAATGTCTTTATGACAATGTCTGTTTTAGGTAAGCCGGACTCAATTGAAGCAACTATGACTCCGTCACCAACTGGCGTTGATGAACAAATAGCTGTCTTGTTTAAATATAATAGCGGAGCAATGGCTCAGTTATTTTCTTCATTCAGTACCAACCTTCCTATACAGGCAGAGATAAATGGCACCGAAGGCTGTATTACCCTTACCACAAGGTTTTATGAACCGTCGGCAACAATTCAATTATATAGACAGATGCCGGGAGAAAAAGAAATTATTGCTGTTGAAAAAGAAGCTGGTATTGGATATCAATATGAGGCAAAACATGTAAACGAGTGTTTGAAAAAAGGGTTAATTGAAAGCCCGGTGATGACACATACAGATACACTATTGCTTATGGAAATCCTGGACGAGATAAGAAATAAAGCAAGAATCGAGTACCCCGCGGATCAACAATAAGTTATCTTGCTAACTGTGTTTTTTTTAATTTATCTCTATCTAAGTAATATGACTGATGAATATTATATGACCCAGGCATTGAAGGAAGCAAAAAAAGCTTTTGATGAAGACGAAGTACCCATTGGTGCCGTAGTGGTATTGAATGGTAAAGTTATTGCCCGTGGCAGTAATATGACCGAAAAATTAAATGACCCTACAGCTCATGCCGAAATGATCGCCTTGACATCTGCTTTTAATTTACTTGGAAGTAAATATTTACCCGAAGCAGTTCTTTATGTGACTGTAGAACCCTGCCTGATGTGTGCAGGAGCGATGTATTGGAGTAAGATCGGGAAAATAGTATGGGGCGCAGATGATGAAAAGAACGGGCATAAAAGAATAACCGGAACCAACTGGCCTTTTCATCAAAAATC
>DATDCP010000187.1:0-6165 GCA_036524255.1 Chitinophagaceae bacterium | reverse complement strand
GAAACGTAGCTGGATGGGAATGGGAAAAACATGAATTGATCGTTGAAGTTGCCGAAAAGGGAAAAACAGATCACAAAAAATATCATCTTGATCTGCCGGGCATCTATCAAAGCAAAAATCTATTAACTGCACTTGAAGCTTGTTCTGTTTTAAAAGAACTCGGCTATAAATTAAATGAAGAAGATATCCGCCATGGTTTACAAAAAACAAAAAAAATTACCGGGCTTCATGGTCGCTGGGAAGTTATTCATGAAAACCCAACTATCATTTTAGATGTTGGGCACAATGAAGATGGAGTAAAACAGATCATTCAGCAAATTGAATTGACAAAGCATCATGATCTGCATATCATCATCGGCATGGTAAAAGATAAAGAGATCGACACTGTTTTATCATTGCTACCCCACTCAGCAAATTATTATTTTACCCAGGCTCATATTCCAAGAGCCCTGCCATCAGAAACACTGAAAGAAATGGCAGGAAAATTTAATTTAAAAGGAAAAACAGTAACAGATGTAAACGAAGCTATCAAAGAAGCAAAATCAAAAGCTCATAAAGATGACCTGGTACTTGTTTGCGGCAGTGTATTTCTTGTTGGGGAAGTAAACAGCGTATAAAATAACAAGAGCTTCAATTTTAATTGAAGCTCCATGTTAAGAAGGGCTCGAAGGTTTAATGGTTAACTGAAAACTAGGTTTAATGGTTAATTAACTTTGATCGGCGGCCCTCAGCATTTTTAATAATAATCTACCTTATCATAATAATTCTATTATTATAATTTGTTTAAAAAATCCTTGCAGGTTGTAGGTTAGTTCTCGCAACAATCACACTTTGATCATTGCATGGGAATCATTTCGAAAAGTCAAATCCCATCGAAAAATTAATTCTTATGTAGAGCGCAGATGGATACATAGATCCAAGAGGTATTTCTAAGGTACCTACTTTATTTATATTACCAAAAAAAATCTGGTTATTTTATTGGAAAGGTTTAAATCTTATTTAGTACATCCCGTTAATAGACTTTGAATATCTTATTAACGAGATCAAAATAAATAGCAAGTAGTATCTAATTTGAAACCAGGTCAAAGGCTAATTGTTTAGACAGCATATTCATTATTCAATAGTATTTCTTAGCTTTAAGAGACTATTTACCTATTTCTGCCCATATGGATCTAAAGAAAAAAAACACACTTGTATCCGATAAAAAATCGGGTATCAGATCAATAAGTAGTCCTGTAAAATTCGCTAAAAATAAAAATGCAGAGGATGAAATAATAGACAATGAGGAGCTTTTAAAAGCAACGCTGGATGGCTCCTTTAACTTCATACAGGTTTTCAAAGCTGTGCGGGATAAGCATAGAAAAATAATTGATTTCATATGGGTACTTAATAATCACAAAACCATAGAGTTTCAGGGCGACAGAGTTGGCAAGAGCCTCATAGAATTAAACCCCGGTGTTGTTGAAGCTGGTGTATTTGACAATTTTGTACAAGTAACCGAAACTGGCGTGTCGCAAACAAGCGAATTTTATTATGATCATGAAGGATTCAACGACTGGTTTCATCAAACAATTGTTAAGCTTAATGATGGATTTATTTTAACGGGTGAGATCATTACTAAACGAAAAAATGCCGAACAAGAATTACTTGATCTGAAAGATGAACTGGCACAAAAAGCCGTTGATAAATATCTTACTATCTTCAATTCAATTGATGAAGGTTTTCATTTAACCGAGGTGATCTTTGATGAAAATAAAAAAGCCGTTGATATTGCGATCCTGGAAGAAAACCCCGCTGCCAGAAAAATTTTAGGCGGAAGTTTTATTGGCAAGACCATTATGGATCTGAAACCGGATTATGAAGAGCTACGGTTAAATATATGGAGCGAAGTAGCCCAATCAGGCGAAAGCAGGCGAATAACTTTGTACTCTGATATTTGGAAAAAATGGTTTGATTTCCATCTTACAAAAGTTTGTGATGAAAGCAATAATAAAGTTGCGTTGATCTTCCAGGATATTACTGATCGCAAATCCGCAGAGGAAAAATATCTTTCTCGTCTGCAGCAGGAAGTACATGAACGTACTATCGAATTAAAAGGAAGTAAAGACTTGCTTCAAAATATTGCCGAAGCTATTCCTGATATGGTAAGTGTACAGGAATATCCTTCCCGTAAAGTCATTTATTTTAATCGTGAACCGTACAGTTTAAGCGGTCTTAATGCTGATGAACTGTCAAAAAAAACTGTCGAAGAACGTCAAAAGCTTGTACACCCCGAAGACATTGCCGGCTTGAAAAAATATGCCGATAGTTTTGCAACCCTGTCAAATGATGATATTGCAACAGTTGAATACCGCGTAATAAACAACCTGAATGAATGGATGTGGTTGTCTACAAGGGGCAAAGTATTTGAGCGGGATGAAAAAGGCAATGTAATTAGTGTTGTAGTTGTTGTTCAAAATATCAATGCACAAAAAAAAGGGGAAGAAGAAATTGCGAAACAGCATAATATTTTAAAGCAAGCCGAGGAACTTGCCCAGGTAGGAAGCTGGGAATACAATATCAGAACAAAAGAATTTCTATGGAGCGATGGTATGTATGTCTTATTTAATATGAAAAAAAGTAAACAAGTCAAGCCAGCAATATATCTTGATCATGCAACTGAAAAAGAGCGGGATGTTGCTGAAAAATTAGTACATGTTATTGAAAGATCTTTTCAGCCCTTTGAAGAAACCATGTATTTTAAAATTAATGGAGACATAAAAGCTATAAGAATAAAAGCAACTCCTCTGAAAAATAATAAAGGGGAGCCAGAAAAAATGCTGGGTGTTAATATGGACATCACTGCTTCGTTAGAGTCAGCGCAAAAAATAATGGATCTGAACGAATCCCTGCTCACTATGAACAAGGAATTAAATTCTTTAAATTCCGAATTAAGAAGCTTTAATAGCATTACCGCCAACAATTACAGTGAAGCGCTGCGTCATGTTTATATCCACCTGGAAACAATAATAACAAGTGATGCACGGCATTTATCCGATTCAGGCCGGGCCAATATAAGAAGAGCACAATCAGCGGTTCAAAAAATGAAGTTGCTGACAAACGATATCAATAATTATCTTGAATTGTATGATGTCCGGATCAAAAAAGAATTGATCTCTCCAAAAATCATTTTGCAGGCTATAATAAAACAGACCAAAATAAAGATAGAAGAAGCAAATACAAAGATCGAGATCGAAGAATTGCCAGTATTATCGGCCGACCCAGTTCTTTTTTCAAGATTACTTACTAATCTTATTGATAATTCTATCAAATTCAGAAAGCCCGGCGAAGACCCTGTTGTTAAAATAAAACATACAAAGATCAATGAATTAGAAGATGTAGCTATCCCTTTAACGGGAATGCCTTACACGATCATTACAGTTACTGACAATGGTATCGGTTTTGAAAATACCGATATGATATTCGAACTTTTTACCCAGCTGCCGGATGAGGTTAAACACAAAGGCTCGGGTATGGGGCTTGCGATTTGCAAAAAGATCATGGAGATGCATGGCGGGTATATTACTGTTGAAGCTGAACCAGGAAAAGGAGCATCGTTCCATTGCCTTTTTCCCGAATAAATTTTAATAAGACAACTCCCCTAGTTTTTCCAGTGCATACAATATGCAGGTGACATGCATTGCCTGGATGATCTTATTTTCTCGAACCATCTTCTTTAATTCATCGATAGAATACAATTCAACAATTATTTCCTCATTATGATCTAATTTCTGCACACTCACTTTCTTTCCTCCTTTTGCAAGGAACATGTGCATCCAGTTTGTATTGGTAGAAGGATTGGCTGAAATTTTTCCAAGCGATTCATAAGAAGAAAAGCTATAACCAGTTTCCTCCAACAATTCTCTTGCAATCGCAGTTTGAAGATCTTTATCTGTATCATCTACACATCCTCCCGGAAGCTCAATTATAACTTCGCCTACCGGGTGACGATACTGCCGAACCATTATTACTTTATTATCTTCTGTTAATGCAAATGCTGTCGCCCATTCAGGAAATTCGTAAATGTAATAAGGATCGATGATCTTACCGGATGGCGCCTCACAAATGTCTTTGCGGACCTTAAACCATAAGTCATTAAAAAGATATTCTGAAGAGAGAATTTTCCATTTAAGATTTATCATGAAGTAATGTTCAATGCTCAATGATCAATATTCAATGTCCAATTGAGCGTTGATAGTTGAAAATTGAACATTGATAATTTATTTTACCATTTCATTCTTTCCCTAAGCGAAGTTATATGCGCCACATGATGCTTACCATGCCATGCATACATACCAAGCAAATACCAAAGGCGCATTGTTTTTTTATGTTCGGGATGAAAAACTGTCCTGTTGTTCCATTGCTCATCTGTTACATATTTTAAGGCTTCATACCAGCGAAGATGGAGAGCATGCAACAAGGTGAGGGAAATATTGACCGGCAATTTTTGTACATCGCTGAATTCAGCCCAAAGTTTTTCATTATAAGGCTTGATCGTTGGGTTGTCTTCAGTTAAACCAAGTTTAAAACGTATATAAGCGTTCATGTGACTATCAGCCACATGGTGAACAACCTGTTGTATCGTCCATCCGCCTTCGCGATAAGGAACATGCAATTGAGATTCATCAAGATTTAAAACCGCATTCTCCAGTTGCAGTGGTAAAAATTTTATATCCGCCATCCACTCCACCTTTTGATCGATAGAAAACGGTTGTGGTTGGTATTGACCTATCGGGTAACTTAAGTTCGTTTCAATTACTTTAGACATAAATTATTAATTAGTTGATTTGTCAATTTGGCGATTTGGAAATGAAAACATTTATTCATCAACACATTAGCACATTACCAAATCATCACTTAATTCTCCTCTCTTAAAGAATGTCCAGTCAAATTGATAAACACATCTTCCATGTTCGCTTTCTTCACTTCTTTTGGTCTTTCAAAACCAGACGAAACAAGCCTATCAATAAGTCCATCAGGAGAATCCATTGCAATTATCTTGCCTGCATCAATAATAGCAACACGATCGCAAAGCACTTCGGCTTCGTCCATATAATGAGTGGTAATGATCACGGTCGTCCCTTTATCACGTATACTCCTAACCAAGTCCCAAAGGTTTCTTCTTGCCTGTGGATCAAGACCGGTTGTTGGCTCATCAAGGAAAACAATTTTGGGGTCGTTAATAAGCGTTGTTGCTACAGAAAAACGTTGCTTTTGCCCACCGCTCAACTCCTTCACTTTTGCATTGGCTTTATCTTTTAAGTTCACCATCTCCAATAAGCTCATGGGATCTACATCCCGGTTATAAAGACCATTGAACAAAGTGATGAGCTCAACCAATTTAAGATTGGGATAATAACCGCTGGTTTGCAACTGCACACCAATTATCTTTTTAATTTCATCGGGATCTTTATCAAGGTTAAATCCATTTACCCAAACTTCGCCGCTTGTTTTCTCCCTAAGTGTTTCGATTATTTCCAGCGTAGTTGATTTGCCGGCTCCATTAGGCCCCAGCAAACCGAATATTTCTCCTTCCTGCACATCAAAACTGATCCCTTTTACCGCCTGGAAGTTTCCATAATTCTTTACAAGCTCTTTAACTCTTATGATAGTTTCTTTCATTTTCAAAATTTAAAATTCAAGTTCCATTTTTACATCAGCTGTTTCAAATGGTGAATCTGTTACTTCCACATTTTTGAAACCATATTTTTCATAGAGCTTCAAAGCAGTTTTCAATTGATGATTGGAAAAAAGAATTAATTTCTCCCCTCCAAGCTCCTTAACTTTTTGCAAGCAAGTCTCCAATAATAATTTACTGATCCCCCTTCCCCGCCAGCTTTCAGCAACACACATTTTTATTAATTCAAAAACACCATGACCTTCAGGCATGATCCCTACCGTTCCGACTATTTCTTCTCCTGCTTTTGCCAGCCATAGAAAGCCGCCTATTCCAATAACGATCTCTCCTGGGTTATCCAGGATGAGCATATCATGACTTTCGGTAAGATTGTATTTATCCAAATAGTCAAGATTTAATCTTTTAAAATCCGCCTGATATTTTTCATCATACTTTATTATCTCAATGTTATTATCCATATTTCCTCCTAATCCCTTTAATCCTATAAA
>DATDCP010000186.1:0-4728 GCA_036524255.1 Chitinophagaceae bacterium | reverse complement strand
CCGATACCATAAATATCTGTGGTTTTTGTACGAACAACATCCAATGCTGTCTTGCTTTGAGCAAATGAATTTTGACGTGCATAATTTTCCGCAATGATCAAACTCATTTCACCAGGAAGATAAACAGGGTATGGCGCTGTCCTATCAAGAGCAAATGCTTTTAAAGGATAGTTAGTCGCATTTGTTTTGCTGATATAGAACCCAATGCGGGGATCTGTTGCTGCAGGCACTGGGGCTAATCCATTTTTTAAACCAAGCGTTGAATCAATAGCACCAAACACATTATTACCGACGTTCTCTTGTCCTAATGGATTTGTGGTGGTAGCCGTAAATCTGAATTCAGATTTTATTGTTTGGCTTGCGGCAGCAGCATAAGTCAAAGCTTTATTACCCGAAGTAGCATTGTATGTGCCCGTGATCATACTTTGAATATTGTAATAACGTGCAAGAAGTGCTTTTACTGTATTCTTTATGTCAATACCAGCCGGGACCTTGCTAATAAATTTTGAACTCGGGCTTGTTGTAGCCAGATCTGCATCGGCACTTTCCAAAACTGTAATTGCTTTTTGCAATGCATCTGCCCTTGGACTGAATTCAGCATTAAACCCGTTTGTTAAAGGTATCTTTTCAAAAAACTGGACAAGGGTACCCATACTTAAAGCATAAAAAATACTCGCATATGCTTTTAATCCTACTTTGTCAGCAGGATCACCTGCCACTGCTAAATTGTTCAACACTGTTTCAGCTTCTGTTCTTGTCAATAAACATTGCGACCACATTTGTATCACAACCGCATTATTCCGGGTTACAGCTCCCTTACCTGTTTCCAATTCCTTTTCAGCTGTATTACCAATATTTAAAGTATATAAAGCATACACACTATAACCGCCGGCAATTGGTGCGGTATACAATGGACTTTGACGACCAATTGTAAATCTTCTTTGTAAGCCTGCACACAGGTTCATCAATCCATCAACACTAGTGGTTACACTTGGCTCCGACGCCGTACTTGGATTAATATATTCTTTATTGCAGGAAGTAATAAGTAGTAAGCTTCCTGTAAAGAGTAATAAAGTGATTTGTTTTATTCGTACTTTTTTCATTGTAATAATTTTTTTAGATTAGAAACTAGCTCTGAAAATTAATTGGAAGGTTTTTGGAATAGGTACATTCCCAAAATCTATCCCCCGTAACACTGCGCTGTTACCCGCTGCATTGGTTTCAGGATCATATCCATCATAATTATCAAAGCTGACCAGGTTTCTTCCTACTAAAGAAACTGAAGATGATTTTATAAACTTAACAAATGCAGGAAGCTGATAAGATAAAGCAACTTCTCTAAGCTTGATATAAGAGCCATCCTCTACACGCCATTCTTCTGTATTATAAATACTGAAAATATATCCTCTTGGTAATTCACCCTTTATTTCTTTTTCTGAATAATCGCCGATTCCTACACCTTGTCTTGTTCTTCTGTCAGCATTAAAAACTTCCTGTCCTAAAGCACCGTCAAATAAAAAACTAAAACTTAATTTTTTAAAATCAAGGCTGTTATTCAAGCTTACTATCCAATCAGGATTAGGATCTCCTAACGCCTTTCTCAATAACACTTTAGTTGTCGGGTTATCTACAGCAGCGATCGGTCTTCCAGCTGCATCCAATGTTAAATTGCCTGATTTATCTCTTTCAAAATAATTACCATAAAAAACTCCAAGTGGGAATCCCGCTAAAATAGCAGCAGGTGCCGTGCCTGCATTAGCGAGAAATATCGGAGTTACCTGGCTGGAAGCTGTAACCAAATTTTCATTGTGATTTACAGAAGCAAATATGTTCCAGGTAAGGTTTTTTCCAGATACAGGTGTTGCTTTTACACCAAGTTCCCAACCTTCATTTGTTATATTGCCAACATTTTCAACTCTTGTGCTACCACCCGATGATGGTGCAAGTATTCTGTCCACCAGCAATGTATTATCCACGATCTTTTTAGTATAATAAGTAAACACCACACCTAATTTATTATTCAAAAAAGAAAGATCAGTACCGATCTCAAACTCGCTTGATCTTTCTGGTTCGATAAATGCATTTCCTAATGCAGTATTAATATTATAGGTAGCGACTCCATTTATATTGCTTGCGAGATAAGTGGAAAATCTATCATAAGAACCGATACCACTTAAGTTTCCTGCTAATCCCCACGATGCTCTTAACCTGGCAGAAGAAAACCAATTGCCTTTCATTCCTTTCCAAAAATCCATATCGCTAATAGACCATGTACCACTTACTTTTGGATATACATAAGTTCTTGTATCTTCTGGAAAAGAAGTGCTGCCATCAAATCGGGCGGCACCTGTCAAGAAGAATATGTTCTTATACCCAAAAGTCTGTTGTATAAAAGCGCCAAATATTTGTCTTAGATCTGAGGTATATCTGGGATCTAATTTTACTGCTGCTCCATTAATAGTTGTGATTCCAGGTAAAAGATCACGGCCTTCATTAAATAATCCGGTTACTTTCTGATATTGATGATTAAACCCGGCAATTGTCATGGAAGAAAAATTATTAAGCTTTGCCTGGTATGAAATGTTTACATCATTATTAATTAAAAATGTATTTGCAAAAGCATGCCCAACATAACCAAGTCCTTCCTGTGCAGATATATAAGGATATCTTTCAATCAGGTTTCTTCCTTCCTGGGCAATATTGTCAATGCCGAGAACATAATCAATACTTAACCCTTTTGCCGGTTTTATTTTGACCTGCAGATCACTTATTGTTCTGCTTACTGCCTGTGTCAATGACATGTCTTCAATTACACTCAATGGATTAACCCTTGTTGGTTCTACACCCTTAAGGTTCCCTGAAGCATCTCTCTCTTCAATATTGTACAGGTTATTAGTAATATTTATAGAATTGATTGGGCTCCAAAAAACATTTCCATTTGGTTTTTCATTTGAAAAACTGTTTGTATACGCAACGCCTCCAATAACAGTAATATACTTATTGATTATTTGCTCAATTCTTGCTTTAAAATTAAATCTTCTAAAATCTGTGTTCTTAATAATTCCTTCATTTTTATAATAGCCACCTGAAAAATAATATTTCGTATTTTCTGATCCTCCACTTAATGAAATATAATTATCAGTGCCTATCCCTTTTTGAAAGATCTCATCCTGGTAATCATAACGGGTAACATCTACAAGGTCTGTAGATAATTTTCTTACCTGTCCATCAGATCTTGTATAGGTAATAAAATTTCCCGGACCATCACTGATATTTCCCAGCCTGAGTGCTGCTGAGCCAAATTGTTTTCCATAGGTACTGATATAAACTTTCTTTCTCAAAGAATTAGAAATAATGCTTGTACTGAAATCAATTTTAAGTTTACCAGTTTTCCCCGATTTTGTTGTGATCAACACTACACCATTACTTGCCCGGGAACCATAGATCGCCGCTGCAGATGCGCCGGGAATAATATCGATCTTTTCAATGTCATTCGGATTGATATCCGCAAGTCGGTTAGTTCCTATTTCAGCACCGGCACCCGCAGCTACATTCAGGTTGGTAACATTTGTAGTGGTATTACTTACAATTACACCATCTATCACATAAAGTGGTTCTGATGAGCCTTTAATTGTACTGGTTCCTCTCATCCTTATCGAAATACCTCCGGATGGATCGCCAGATGTTTGAGTTATTTGTGCTCCCGGAACTTTTCCTTGCAATGATGCAGCAAGATTACCGGAACCTGTATTGGTCAGTTGTTTTGAACTTACACTGTTAACTGTATTTCCTAATTGCTTTCTTGATTGCCTTAAAGAGGATCCAATAACAACAACCTCATCAAGATTCAAAGCATCCAGTCCAAGACTTATATCAGCAGTGTAAGAACTCTCACTGCCAACATTCAGAGATTGTTCTTTTGTTTGAAGACCCACACCGGTGAACTCCAATACATATTGCCCCGCTTTTAAGTCAGCAAGAAAGCTGTAATTGCCGTCAAGATCAGTGGAGCTTCCAAAACTTGTGTTTTTTACAACTACAGAAATATAAGGAAGTGCCTTACCATCTGTGCCGGTTACCTTTCCGCTTATTTTTACCTGGCTCATTGCAGTTATTGAGACCAGGCAGAAGACGAGCACAAGACCCAATTGATTATTCAATGGTCTTGAGATTTTTTTTCGGTTCATACATTTTTGGTTTGAATAATTAAAATGGATATACTTTATCTTACGGGGAACGGATCTATAATATCTCTACGCCTTTTTCTTTATAGGCATCAAAAATTTTGTCTCCGGGATCGGATTCCGTGATCATAATATCTAATACATCAAGATCTCCTATTTTCAATTTTTGCTGTGTATTTATTTTTTCAGCGATCGTCAGCGCAACCACTTTTTTTGAAGACTGGATCATTGCTTTTTTCACCTGTACTACATCCCAATCGTTATCAGTAAGACCATGTTCTGCATCAATAGCATTGATACCAAGAAAGCAAATATCAGCGTTGATCTGTTTGATCTTTGTAATGGCATCTCCGCCTACAGTGATCTTTGAATTCTTTGAAATGCGATCTCCGATAAAGATCACTTCGATATTGGGATGTTGAATATATTCCATCGCCGCAGGCAGGCTGCCGGTAAAAAAAGTTGCCCGCAAATGTTGTGGTAAAGCTTTTGCTAATTCCAGGATCGTTGTTCCGCCTGTTGTAAGAATAAACATGCCGTCGCG
>DATDCP010000185.1:0-10203 GCA_036524255.1 Chitinophagaceae bacterium | reverse complement strand
TAGTATTCTGTTTTATCTTTCTAATGCGTTATCATCTGTTTGGGGTGTTTATTTTATTTATCATGATCCATTGAAAGACGAAAGCCCCACCTAAATCTTCCCCGAAAGGGAGGACTTCGAAGAACACTTAACTTTGATCGTCCTCATTGAATGGAAAATAATCAGCAAAAATATTTTTGGTTACTCTTTGTTTTATCAATTGTCCTTTTATTCCCGGGCCTGGGTAAAACTCCACTTTGGATATATGACGAAGTACGCAATGCTGAATGTGCAAGAGAAATGTATGAACGGAACGATTGGATCGTTCCCACTTTTAATGGAGGGCTAAGAACATTAAAACCACCACTGCACTATTACTTCATGTTTGGTGGTTTTAAGATTTTTGGAATTACTGAATGGGGAGCAAGATTTTTTTCAGCAGTATTTGGTGTACTTACAATTTTCATCACTTATTTTTTTGTAAAAAAATACTCTTCGCAAAGACAGGCACTCATTACTGTCCTGGTGTTACTTGCATCAACTCATTTTCTATTTGAATTCAGAATGTCTGTACCTGATCCTTATTTAATTTTTCTAAATACCGCTTCGATCTTTGCTGCTTATTTATTCTTTAAAGAAAAAAGAAATTACTGGCTTTGGCTTTGTGCAATCACAATGGGATTAGGAACGCTGGCAAAAGGACCGGTAGCCATTGCATTACCAGGTGCTGCAATATTTATATGGTTGACCTGGGAAAAAAGATTGAAAGAAATTTTTTCATGGAAAATACTTGTTGCCGGTGTAATTATGTGTGCTGTTGCCCTTCCATGGTATTTGCTTGTTCATAAAGAAACAAATGGCGAATGGACAAAGGGGTTCTTCCTTCAACACAATTTCGGTCGCTTTTCAGAACCAATGGAAGGACATGGTGGACCTTTTATCATTGTACCGATAATAATTTTATTAGGGCTGTTACCAGCATCCATTTTCATAGGAGAATCATTTAAAAAATTCAGAACTCGTTTCAAAGATCCCTTCTTAAAACTTGCACTTTCTGTTGTTGGGATTTTTGTTGTGTTTTACAGTATCAGCAGCACCAAACTTCCTAATTATGCAATGCCATGCTATGCATTTGTTGCGATATTGCTTGGTAGTTTTATAAACAAAGCATGGGAGGAAAACAAAGCCCGCCTCTACCCTTTTATTATACTTCTTGTAATAAATATCGCTTTACCAATTGCAGCTTATTTAGGAATAAAGAAAGAAGTGAATACAACTGGCATGGAGAATATAGCGTTGTTTCTATTAATACTTACTATCGCAGCGGTCATGGCATTTTATTTTATGCTTAAAAAGAATTTTAGGAAAGCTGCTATCAGCACTTTTGCTTTTTATTCTTTGTTTCATATAGTGATGTTCAACTGGCTCTATCCAACTATTTATAAAGAAAACCCTATGTCAAAGACGGTTGACATGGTAAAAAAATATGATAAGGTAATAAGCTACCAAATATTTCATCCTTCCTATACTTATTATTTACCCGAAAGAGTTCCAGTATTTAAGAGTCTTGACTCTTTAAAAACCTTCATGCAGAATAACAAAGCAGTAGTAATTACCCGTAAAAATTTTGCCGAGGAATTAAAATCAATTGGTCTGCAAGAAAAAGCCGCAGTACATGATCTGTTTGAGGGGAATACCACAATGATATTCGTAAATCCCGAATAACCTATCCTTAATTTCATTTGTTAATCTTTAAAAAAGATCAAAATAAATTTGGTCATCTACGAAACTTCCGTAGTTTTACGAAAATTTCGTAGATATGGAACCTCTTACTCATGTTGAAGAAGAAACTATGCAAGCCGTATGGCGTACAGGCGAAGGCAATGTAAAATCATTTATAGAACATCTTGACGAAGCCATTCCTTATACGACAGTAGCCTCCACTATTAAAAATCTTGAAAAGAAGGGTTATCTCAGCAGCCGTTTAGTTGGTAATGCTTATTTGTATAAGCCGGCTGTAACTGAAGCAGAGTACAAAAAGAAATTCATGGGCAAAGTCGTGAAAGAATATTTTGATAACTCATATAAAGAGATGGTGAATTTTTTTGTTGAGCAGAAAAAATTATCGGCAAAAGAATTGAAAGAGATCATCACAATGATTGAAAAAGGCCAATAAGATCATTATGCTTAAGAAAAACATACTTACATCAAATGGTTTATGGGATGCTGGTGCTGTTATATTAAGAGTGGTGGCAGGGTTGATCATTTTCAAATATGGCCTGGAAATATTTTCTGCAGATAAAATGAAAGGATATTTTGATTGGCTGACCGACCTTAATTTTCCTGCTCCGGCAGCGATGGTGTACATAGGTAAAATATGCGAATTAGTTGGCGGCTTTCTAATGGCATTGGGTTTGTTTACCCGGCTGGCAGCAATTCCTTTGCTTGTTACCATGTCTGTAATAGGATTTGTTATGGGAGAACCTGAATTCCTTGCAGCCGATGGTTCAATTTTATTGTTATTGATCTTTCTCCATTTTTTGTTTGTTGGTCCGGGAAAACTTAGTCTTGATCATATTTTATTTACAAAGAAGAATGCAGCTTAAAAAAATTATATCATACCAGATCATTTGGCTTTTCTTAATGTTAGCTTATTCAGCCTGCACTCAAAATATAAAAGCAGGTCATGGTTTGTGGGCTGTTGATATCAGCAATGATGATAAATATATTGCGCTAGGTGGCGATGATAGTTTGTTAAGAATTTATACTAATGATCTTAAACTATACAAGTCTATAAAACTTGAAACAAGAGGAATGCTAAGAACAGTGCATTGGAATCCTAAAGAAAATTTGCTGGCTGTATCAACAAGAAATGATATCTGGATATTAGATCCTGAGACCGGTGCTGAAATTAAACTCGAAGGAGGTCATAACGGCTCCAGAACTGTCGCATGGAATTATAATGGTGAAATGCTGGCTGCTGCCGCTGGTTCGGGTATTGTTTGGATATGGAATAAAAAAGGAAAACTCTTACGCAAAATTCAAAAGACTTCAGAAGATGGTTTACCTGATAAAAAGGATTTCTTAGGTATGGATTGGCATCCTTCAAAAAACATTCTTACAACAGTTGGAGATGAAATAAGAATATTTGATACTTCAGGTAAACAACTGATCAATTTTAAGCATCGTGAACAAATGGCAGGCTTGCTTACTGTAAAGTGGCATCCTTCGGGAGATTTTTTTGTGACGGGCGATTATGGTCATCCTAAAGAAGGAATTCTTGTTTTATTGCAATTCTGGAAACCTGATGGAAAACTGATCAAACAATGGAGTGGAAGTAAATATGAATTCAGAAACATCAGGTGGAATAAACAGGGAACTCACCTGGCAACAGCAAGTGATGAATTACGTATTTGGGCCAAAGATGGAAAATTGCTTTATACAGGGAAGCAAGATGTTGATACAGTATTGTGGGGCGTAGACTGGACAAGTGATTCACAAAAAATAGTAACGGTGACTTTTGCTGGTAGAAATATTCAATTATGGAATAACAAAGCAGAACTTTTGAAAACTATTAATTAGTAAAACAAATAATTATGTCTTTACTCATTCAATACCTCGTTAAGTTATCCTTAAGCCTCGCAATTGTGTGGCTGTTTTATCAATTCATATTGCGAAAGCTTACTTTCTATAATTCGAACAGGTTGTATTTGTTAACATACACGTTACTTTCATTTTTCATTCCTTATATAAACATTTCTATAATACTTGGAAACAACAATGGAGCTAATAATGCGCTTATTCAATTTATTCCCTCTGTTCACCAATACACAATTGCACTTGAAGAAGCATCTCATTGTCCCGAGCCTATCTGGTCAACCATCTATGATAAATGGGACTGGACAGCTTTTGCTTTAATGATCGGAGCTGGAATCTTGCTGCTTCGTTTTATAGTTCGTTACATTTCATTTATCCGGATCCGGAATAGATCAAAACTCATTTCTGAAGATGGAATAAAAATCTACCATGTTGATGAAAGCATTATTCCCTTCTCATTTGGAAAATCAGTTTTTATTAATTCAAATCTTCATACTGAAGATGAGCTGCGTGAGATAGTGAGACATGAATTTGTCCATGTAAGACAAAATCACACGATAGATATTATTTGGGCAGAACTGCTTTGCATCATCAACTGGTATAATCCTTTTGCATGGTTATTAAAAAGATCCATTCGCCAAAACCTTGAATTCATTGCGGACAATAAAGTAGTGGAAAATGGAATAGACAAAAAACAATATCAATACTTGCTGCTGAAGGTGATTGGCAACAATCAATATAGTATAGCTACCAAATTCAATTTTTCTTCATTAAAAAAACGTATAGCCATGATGAACAAAACAAAAAGTGCCAGGCTGCAAGTGGGCCGGTTCTTATTCCTGGTCCCTGTACTTGCGATCATTCTTCTTGCATTCAGAAAATCATTTAATGATCCAACAAATGCAAAACCAAATATCCCGGCGGTTATTCTCACCGATACAATTCCGGATGTGAAAATACCTAACAGCAAAGGTTATTATATTGATATTAAAGACAACAAAGGCAATTGCATGGTTGTTGTGAAAGACAAAAACAAAAAAGAAATAAAACGTCTGCTGCTTACCGAATGGAATGAAAAATCCGGGTATTACGAGAACCTGTATGGTGAAATTCTTAGCCCGACAAAGTTAGAAATAGAAAAAACTATCAAAGCTTCTAATGCTGAAATAAGAACTGTTACAGTAAAAAATAATATTGCAACTGTTACTTTGAAAAATGGAAAAGAGGAAGTTTATACCCTGTCGCTTTCTCCTGAGAAAAAGGCTTTTGAAGAAAGATGCGGCATAAAAGAAGAAGAAATTGCTGTAACAGAAGTAAGAGTCACAGATGCATTGACGACAACTGAAGAATTGAAAGTGATTGAAGAAGCTAAACCTGTTTTAACTACAACAAATAATATTAACAGTGTCCAGGAAGTGAGAATAGCTTCTAATGTAAAGAATACTGTAAACAGCACAAACCCTGTTGAATCCAATATCGCAACAGTCGTCGAAGAGCCAATTGTAGCTATAGAACGAAAAATCTTTAATCTTGGTGGTTTAACTATTATTGATGACGGCCAATATATATTGTTGGATGGAAAAGAAGTGCTCCGAGCCTCTTATGGAAAACTAATAGGTCCATATCGTATCACTTTTGTTGACAAAAAGGATGCAGAAAAAAAATATGGAGCTAAAGCGAAAAATGGGGCAATAATCCTGGATACCATTAGATGAAATTGATCTGATATTTCTTCCTTGAAAATGTAAAGACTGCCCCGATTTAATCGGGGCAGCCTTTTATTATTTTAAAGATAATACCAGGGATTTCTTTTTGCCGCCCATATATACCTCCTGATGTTTCTCCAAAAAGCAAGCACCAAGTATATAATAACAGGCGAACCCATCGTGAGTATTGAAGCGTAGATAAAAAACTGGCGGATCTTGCTCGTTGCAATGCCCAACCTTGCTCCCAAGGCAGTACAAACGCCAAAGGCATTCCATTCGATGAAACTCTTGAATCGATTCATGTTTGCTAAATTAGATTTTTCAAACAAATCATCCAATAACCTGTTATCAACATGGCTGTTTTTCGTACTTTCGCAGCCTCTATAAATGTGCAAACATTAGCACATTTTACAAATTGTCTAATTAGAAAAACCTTCATCATGGTATTTGATCTCGAGCTTATTAAGAAAATTTATTCCTTACTTCCTGCAAAAGTTGCAGCTGCCCGTAAATTAGTTGGCAAGCCTTTAACTCTTTCAGAAAAGATATTATATGCACATTTATCCGGCCCTTTACCTGCTTCACCTTATAACAGGGGTACGGATTATGTAGATTTTGCACCAGATCGTGTTGCCATGCAGGATGCAACAGCACAAATGGCCTTATTACAATTTATGACCTGTGGTCGTCAAACAGTGGCTGTTCCATCAACTGTGCATTGTGATCATTTGATACAGGCAAAAGTTGGCGCTAAAAAAGATCTGCAACTGGCGATTGAAACAAACCGTGAGGTTTATGATTTCCTTGGTTCTATTTCTGATAAATATGGAATTGGTTTCTGGAAAGCGGGTGCTGGAATTATTCACCAGGTAGTGTTGGAGAACTATGCATTTCCGGGCGGTATGATGATTGGAACTGATAGCCATACTCCAAATGCCGGCGGGTTAGGGATGATAGCAATTGGTGTTGGTGGTGCTGATGCAGTGGATGTTATGGCAGGACTACCATGGGAATTGAAAATGCCGAAGGTGATCGGTATAAAATTAACTGGGAAAATTAGCGGATGGACAAGTGCAAAAGATGTGATTCTTTGGGTAGCAGGACAATTAACTGTAAAAGGTGGTACAGGTGCGATCATTGAATATTTTGGCGAGGGTGCAGATAGTTTAAGCGCAACTGGAAAAGGAACTATTTGTAATATGGGTGCTGAGATCGGTGCTACTTGCTCACTGTTTGCATATGATGAAAAAATGAGTGCTTACCTCAAAGCAACTGGACGCACAGAAGTGGCTGATGTAGCTGATAGTGTTCGTGAACATCTTCGTCCTGATGCCGAGGTATATTCAAACCCGAAAAAATATTACGATCAGGTACTCGAGTTGGATCTTAACACACTTGAGCCTTACCTGAACGGTCCATTTACTCCTGATCTTGCCACTCCTATTTCAAAATTGAAAGAAGCAGTAGAAAAAAATGGCTGGCCAGAAAAAATTGAAGTGGCATTGATCGGTAGCTGCACTAATTCATCTTATGAAGATATTAGTCGGAGTGCTTCCATTGTTGAGGATGCAAAAAGCAAAGGATTAAAAGTGGTTTCTGAATTTACCATTACACCCGGTAGCGAGCAAGTGCGGTACACAATAGAAAGAGATGGTTTCATAAAAGAATTTGAAGATGTAGGAGGAATGGTACTTGCCAATGCTTGCGGTCCTTGTATAGGACAATGGGCAAGACATATTGATGATCCCAACCGTAAGAACACGATCATTACATCTTACAACAGGAATTTTGCAAAAAGAAATGATGGCCTTTCCAGCACTCATGCTTTCGTAGGTTCACCTGAATTAGTGACCGCATTAGCGATGGCAGGAACACTTAATTTCAATCCGTTAAAAGATAAATTGAAAAATGATAAAGGCGAAGATGTATTGTTGAAAGAACCAACAGGATTTGAACTTCCTCCAAAAGGTTTTGCTGTTGAAGATGCCGGGTTCCAGGCGCCAGCAGCAGATGGAAGCGGTATACAAGTAAAAGTAGCAGCTGATTCAAAACGTTTACAATTACTTGAACCATTCAAAGCATGGGAAGGAATTGATCTGAAAGGATTAAAACTTTTAATTAAAGCAAAAGGAAAATGCACAACTGATCATATCAGCATGGCTGGACCATGGCTAAAGTTTCGCGGACACCTGGATAATATCTCCAACAACATGTTGATCGGCGCTATTAATTTTTATAATGATAAAACTGATTCAGTAAAAAATCAACTGACGGGTGAATATGGCCCGGTGCCTGCAACTGCAAGGGCATATAAATCTGTTGATATCGGTAGCATTGTTGTAGGGGATGAGAATTATGGTGAAGGTTCATCAAGAGAACATGCGGCTATGGAACCACGACATCTTGGTGTTCGTGCTATTCTTGTAAGAAGTTTTGCAAGGATCCATGAAACCAATTTAAAAAAGCAAGGAATGCTTGCACTCACATTCGCTAACAAAGAAGATTATGACAAAGTGCTGGAAGATGATAGTATTGATATTAATGGTCTCACAAGCTTCGCTCCCGGCTATTCATTAGTTGTTATACTAAATCACAAAGATGGCAGCAGGGATGAAATTATTGTGAATCATACTTACAATGAACAACAGATCGAGTGGTTTAAAGCCGGTGGCGCATTGAATGTAATACGATCTCAATTCGCTAAAGTATGATCAATTGTCATCATGAGTGAAACGAAGGAAGATCTCAATTTTTAAAAGTCTAAATGTAATTCTCAAATAATACCCAACCTTGACAGTAAGAAATCCCATAGCAATATGGGATTTTTTTATTTTGATACCAGATAAAGCTCAGTATGGAAATTAATTTTTCCCTTATTGAATTTTGTATTTAGAAATTCAACTACCTTTCTTATCAATTAGCCCTCACCCCCTATTATTACCTTCCCGGTAAACCCCAACTGAATTACTGTTTAACTTTTTTCTGTTTAAAGCATTTTAAACGGGATTTCATTTTTTGAACTAATAATTCTTTTTATAACAAAAACACCACCACACATGAAACAGATTCTTTTTTTGTTGTTCATGGTAATTACCATGGCAGCTTATTCACAGACTCAACAGACCACGGACCTTGCAACAGTTAACACTGTAAAACCAAAACCGGGACAGAAGATGGCATTTGAAGCGGCCTACAAGCTTCACATTGCTAAATTTCACAAGACTGAAGAAAAAATTAATGTTTATGAAATCTTAAGTGGTGAATATGTCGGATATTATCACCTCGTGCAGGCCGGAAGATCGTTTGAAGATTTTGATAAAGCAAGATCTGACGCTGCAGCTCATGCCCTTGACCTGGATAAAAATTTCTTTCCATTACTGGAAGATACCAGAAACGGTACTTATCGTCTTATGGATAGCCTAAGCCTTCGCCCTGAAGTGGAAGCAGAAAAGTTTGTGGTAAACATTAATTATTTGAAACAAGGACTTGTTATTGCAGATTACCGACGGGAATTGGCAAGAGGAGTAAAAATAAACAAAAACGCGAAAGGGCCATTTATTGCAAGCCTGAGTTTATCATATTTTGAACAATTGTGGGATGGATCGGACCAGATAACCGTTAGCATACGTAATTTAAAAGATGGATTTAAATCTCTGCAGGGCGGTTATTTTGCCCCTGCTCCTGCAGGCACCCCTTCCTTCAGAGACGATTATGTTAAAGCATACGGCCATACAGCATGGGATGATAGAGTTAAGGTGCTGGATGGGGCCGTTGCAAAAAATGAACAGTATATAATGAAATTAAGAAAAGACCTCAGCTCTCAATAAGCCAACCAAGTTTTAAAAACCCCGGAACGATCCGGGGTTTTGTTTTACGCAAGAATAACCCCGGCAGCATTCGTGGTTATCTTTTTAAATACCAGCTTCTTCGTCATAAACATACTCGCTATTACTAATGGAATTATTTATCTTCTGATCAAGTTTCGCTTTAAAATTGAAATTGACCACTTATTTACTAACTTTCATTAATTCTTAATTAAAACCGTTCTATCATGGAAGAAAATAAAAACGCAGAACCGGATGCCGTTAAAAAGAGCTCTCTGCTTGATAAAGCTGAAGAGGTAGCCGAAAAAATAAGCGAAAAAGCCGGAGAGGTTTGGGATAAAGCAAAAAACAGTGAGCTTGCTGATAAGGCGAAAGTAAAACTTGAGGAGTTAAAGGAAGATGCTAAACATCTTTATGACCAAGCAAAAAGTGGTGAGCTTGCTGACAAAGCGAAAGTAAAATTTGAAGACTTGAAAGAGGATGCAAAAGATCTTTATGACCAGGCAAAAAGTGGTGAACTTGCAGACAAGGCTAAAGTAAAACTAGAAGAGTTAAAGGAAGATGCAAAACATCTTTATGGTCAGGCAAAAAGTGGTGAGCTTGCAGATAAGGCCAAAGTAAAACTTGAAGGCTTGAAAGAAGATGCAAAAGAATTATGGAATAAGGTTGTTGATAAGTTAGATAAGGAAGAAAATAAAAAGACTACACCGTCCCAGCAAGATCCCCAATAATTATACTTCAGTAATTCTATTTTGTTTCATAAAGATTTGCTGACGGCTTATTCGCTGTTTGCGGAGTATGGTTAATCACCATAAAATCTGCAGGCGAGCCATGCTGGCTTATCAGGTCTTTATACTTCACTTTTAAACTTCTTTTAAAGGTTCCAAGATAACCTGGTTTCGATATTTTTTCTTTATCGAGTGAGACAGATTCAATGTGGTCGTTTCCTATGTACATCATCAGTTGCATAGTGGTAAAGTGGTATACAAAACAAATCGATTTTCATTTCTATTGCAATACCAACTTGTACTCTATTTTGAAAAGTAAGTTTACGAATAAAGCTGCGGCTTCCCGCTTACGTGAAATACTGTGGCTCG
>DATDCP010000184.1:0-2662 GCA_036524255.1 Chitinophagaceae bacterium | reverse complement strand
AACCATGGGCTACGGCATGATCGGATATTCCGTTCCTCATTCAAAATACCCGGCAGGGTATCATTGCAATCCGAAAGATCCTTTACCTTTTATGGGCATAGCATCACAAAAAAATTTTATTGCTGTTTATCACATGGGTGTTTATGCTGATCCTGCTTTGCTAAAATGGTTTACAACACAACATGCAAAAGCATCACCAAAGAAATTAGATATGGGGAAAAGTTGTATCCGCTATAAAAAACCTGATGATATACCATTTGAATTAATTGGTGAATTGGCATCCAGGATGACTCCTGATGAATGGATCGCTATGTATGAGAAAGTTTTAAAAAGATAAAAAAATAAATGATCTATCGTTTACATAAACCAGGCTTGCCATTATCTCAATTCATCGATTTCTTTTTTTACTATCAGGAATTTCATGCTGTGCATAGCATGGAAAAATTATTGCCTGATGGTTCGGTTGATCTGCTGATCGATCTTACTGAGTCACCCAAGAAGTTATTTAACGATGAAGCAGGAACGTCTTACACCACTTTTAAAAAGAGCTGGATATCGGGAATGAAAACCAATTTTATTCTGATCGATGCTTCTGTTTCAAATATGATCGGTGTGCATTTTAAACCAGGCGGCTGCTATCCATTTGTTGATTTTCCTATGCTTGAGCTAAATGACCTTACTACTGAACTTGAAACCATTTGGGGCAAAGAAGCAAACAGTATTCGCGAAGCAATTTTACATGAACCATGTATCGACAAAAGGTTTTCCATTCTTGAAAATTATTTTTTACAAAAAGGCAAAAACAAAATGGAGAATCACCTGCTTGTTCATTATTCGGTTAATCAATTAGCCCAGTCACCACAAATGTGGACGATCAAAAAACTTTCAGATAAAACTGGTGTCACACAAAAACATTTGATCACACTTTTTAAAAAGTATGTTGGCCTTTCTCCTAAAATGTTTTCGCGTATCAATAAATTTCAAAAAGTAATTCAGTCAATAGAGCAGCAGAAAGGAATTGACTGGGCAATGCTTTCTTATGAATGTGGTTATTTTGACCAGGCACATTTTATAAAGGAATTCCAGGCATTCTCAGGCATCAATCCAACCGCTTATCTTGAAAAGAGAGGCCCTTATCTAAATTATCTTCCAATTGCCTGAGAGGTTAAATTTTTACAATGCAGAACAATTTGTTTTGAATAATTTGCTGCAACAAAATTTATTATATGAGTGAATCATTAGACAAAGCATCTGCGACTCAAATTGCTAACATTGAGAAAAGCACAGGCAAAAAAATAAACGATTGGATCGCCATTGTCAACAAATCTGGTTTTGAAAAACATGGTGAGCTGGTTAGTTTTCTAAAAGATAAACATGGCTTCACACATGGTAATGCAAACATGGTAGTGCATTATGCAAAGCAAAGTCATGCCGGTGCTGCTGAAAATGATACCGATTGGATCGCTGAACAATACAAAGGCAAGGAAAATCTCAAACCATGGTATGATAAGATCATGAGTGAGATAAACAAGTTTGGAAAAGATATTGAAGTGTCGCCGAAGAAGGCCTATGTGAGTTTACGAAGAAAAAAGCAGTTTGCGATCCTGCAGCCTTCAACGAAAGACAGGTTTGATGTGGGGCTGAATATAAAAGACGTGGCCCCATCTGGAAATGTAGTTGCGGCTGGTAGCTGGAATGCTATGTGCACACATCGCATAAAAGTAGAAGATGAAAAGATGATCAATAAAGACCTGGTAGAATGGATTAAAAAATCTTATGACCAGGCCGGATAATTTTTTTGTAAAAATATTTATGTTCCAAACTTAACTACTACTATTATGCATCGTTGCATCGCACTCTTGTACGTCTTGTTCGCTATTCAGCAATCATCGATCGCTCAAAAATCTCAGTATAAAATTGTGTATAATGTATATGAGGATACAGCCCGGGATAATTATGATATATACAGTATGAATATGGATGGCTCCGGAAAGAAAAATCTTACTAATACTCCCGGGGTTGAATGGGTTTATTATGCTTACGAAGACAAAGTATATTTCATCAGTGATAAAGACACTTGTCACCGTTGTTATTTTTTATATGAGATGGATGCCGATGGCAATAATAAAAAGAAATTAGCTGATCTTCAGTTAGAAGATAGTTGGATGGGAAGCAGAAACAAGGGAACCGAAATGATCGTTTCAGGAAGGATCGGAAAACTCAGAGCACAATTGTTTTTGATAAATCTAAAAGAGGGCAGCTATAAACAGCTTTCCAACGATACTGTTTCTACCAAAAGAGATCCAATGTTTTTACCCGGTGGAAATGAAATTGTACTTGCTTACAGACCCGATAAAAATTTAAGAAGAACTGTGCCTGATGAATTATGGAAAATGAATGTTGATGGTAGCAATAAAACTCAGCTAACACATTTCCCAAAAGAAGATACTACCACACAATGGTACGAGTATCATGCAGGTCCTCCTCAGTTGAATACCACATACAATTTCATAAGCTACCTATCACGACAAAAAGGACAAAACCAGGTTTATGCAGTAACACCCGACGGAAAAAAGCAATGGCAGATCACATCCGGAGAAATGGGTAGTGGCTGGCATAGCTGGAGCAGCGATGGCGAATGGCTGGCAATGGATAAAACCAA
>DATDCP010000183.1:0-3706 GCA_036524255.1 Chitinophagaceae bacterium | reverse complement strand
GGACTAAAAGGATATGAGCTTGCCTTAGAATGGTTTGTTGCGCATGCTGCGAAATAGCATAATTAATTTCCCTTAACCTAACAAAGTCATCATATCATGAAATCAATACTGTTTTTGTTTTTTGTTTCGATCGGCTACACCGGTCTATTGGCCCAGGATTCAATATATATTACTATTAAATCCGGCGATAGGATTCAGGATGGCCTTACATCAGCTGATCTATATTATTATCCGCAATTTACAAAAGGCGAAGTTTTTTTTAAGGGCGGCACAAAGGCAACGGCGAAGATGAACTACACCCGCTTGTTTGATCAAATGCTATTTATAGACAACAAAGGCGATACTCTTGCGATGGCAGAGGAAAAAACTATCAAATTTATTGCCGTTGATCAAGACACATTTTATTACAACGAGGGATTTGTAAGGATCATTGCTGACAATGACTTTGTAAAATTGGCCGAGAAACAAGTCTGGGTAGTGGCAGATATACGAAAGCCCGGTCCTCACAACACCTCCACTTCCACAATCGGCGTTACTTCTGTTAGAACCTTTAGGCATGGAAACGATGCGGTAAGAAATCCTTTAAAACTAGATGAAGATATTGTGTTACGAAAAGAAACACAGTATTACTTTGGAGATGAATACAATCACTTTATCCGTGCCTCTAAAAAGGGACTATTCGAGCTTTTCAACAAAAAGCAACGGAGCATTGAGAATTATTTGAAAGAAAACAAAGTCAACTTTGATAAAAGGGATGATATTGAAAAGCTATTTCAGTTTATAAGTAAGCTTTATTGATTCATTTTGTTCAACAGTTCCGGAGGAGCTGTTGAACAAAATCGATTGGGTCTTTTGGTTCCTACGGGCTCAAAAATTTTTCCAGCGCCATGTTCCGTCGGTCTATAATTAAAACTTATTAAATGAATAAATGCAGAACGGAAGATAGCGCCACCGATTATCAATATTGCTTATTCCAATGACCATGAAACAATGGGAAAATGATGTTATGAACAATAAAGTTTTCTGAAAAGTTTCAATAAATAAAAAACCCATGTGTATAAAAAAACCGCTTTATTAAAAAGCGGTTTTTTCTTGTATTCAAAATAATTTATATGCTCATTTTTTTATGTTTTAAGGAAGCCACCACATTTTACCATAATTGTTATCAGTACCTCCCAAGGCAGCAACAGCGGCATTATAGTTTGTGCCATTGAGGGCTACTTCATTTGTGGGATAGCCTAATCTTAAAGGAATTCCTCTTGAATCAATCGCGTCAACAGCCGGAGTCAAAGTAGGAAAACCTGTACGACGCCAATCATTCCAACTTTCCCAACTATTGAGATACATATGTACCCACTTTTCAGTTATTATTTGTTTATGGCCAGTTGCTGCGCTGTAAACAACACTAGGTAAAAGTAAGTATGCATCGTACGCAACCTGGTTGAAAACACCATACTGTTGCCAGGAAGCTTTTATTGCATCTTTATAAAACTGTTCTGCAGCTGCATCACCACCAGCTTCATACCCCAGCTTCGCCGCTTCAGCTCTCATAAATAATACCTGTGCATAGTTAAACAGCGGCATTGAAGCACCCTGATCACGGAAGTAACTACCAATACGGCTGTATGCTGCCGGAATATTTACGGCTACATTTCTCCCATAAGTTAAACCCTTTACCACGTTCCCTGCAAGTACTTCGCCATATATAGGTAAACGTGGGTCGTTTTTAGGTTCCATGTAATCTGTTAATGTTTTGCTGATGGCATAATCATTCCTGTTACTTGCTACATAGTTATTATACCAGGGATTAGAATTATTAGGATCACCAGTTATAAAAGCGTAGGACATATTTTGAGCATTACTTGAGATCACTCCGGCTGCTAGTGCTGCTGCATACTCAGTTTTACCTTTTGCCGCATCCTTTACTGAAAGTCGCAGGCCCATAGTCATTCTGATAGTATTTGCAAATCGTTTCCAGACGGCCATATTACCGTTAAAGATCACATCGCCTACAACTTTCGCCTCAGCTTCATTGACCTGTGCCACTGCTTCGGTAAGTTCTTTAAAAAGACTGGTATAAATGTTTTGCTGTTTGTCATAAACCGGTGCGTAGGCCTCGTTGCCTTTCAGAGCCTCAGTATATGGTATGTCACCCCATTTATCGGTCATTAATAAATAGTAATAAGCTTTTAGGATCCTTGCAACCGCAATTTGGTTATTCTTTGATCCGTTGCCGTTTGCTGCTGATGATCCTTCATTGTTATACCTAATAATAGTTTCCAGGTTATATAAAGGACCAGTATAAAAAGTAGCAAATGACAGGTTCCTGTCATTGTAAAGTGACGGACCAGGATAGGGCCCTTCTGCCAGATGCTGGACATACATTGACGCAAGCCGGGCAGAAGCAGCATTCCCAAATACGAGGTCACTCATTGACTGTTGTGAGTTGGTCAGTAGCGCCTTTGTGGACGCTTCAGTCAATAGCGTTGGTGAAATGTTTGTGTCGTCAAACTTATCACAACTATAAAATAGAACTGCAATTGTAATAAGCATTATTATTTTTTTCATAAATGTCTTTTTATAATTAATATTCATCAATAAGTATTTATCAGAATGTCACCCGTAAATTAAATCCTATTTGCCGTGTAGAAGATAGTTGTCCGCCCTCTCTGTAAAATACTTCCAGTTCAGAAGGATCAACACCATATTCTTTTGCAGTTGCCCAAATCAACCATGCATTCTGAACAATAAATCCAATATTTGCGGCCTTAGCAATTTTGGTTTTATTAAGAAAACTGGCAGGAAGATTATAGCCTAAACGTACTTCACGAAGTTTTACATAAGATGCATCTAATAAAACCTCATCAGCATCCCGCTGACGTGCAGTGTACCAATATGATCTTGCAGGAATATAGCGATTGTTTTCTGTTCCATTTGCAAACACACCCGGAATACGGATGCCACCATTGCCAGTATTACCACCAGCAAGCGTATAGCTGCCTGGATAATCTCTCCAATCATGCCCTTTATCATTAACACCAATTGTTTCTTCTGAAAGGCCAGATCCTGTATTAAAGTTCCTGGTTTCAGAATAGAACAGCCCGCCATTCTGGAAGTCAATAGAAAATGTAAGGTCAAATCCTTTGTACCTGAAACTATTAAACATGCCTCCAGTCCATTTAGGAAGTACTTGCCCTATTTCCTGATTCAAATCGTAATCAGGTAAGCCATTGGAAAGTATTAAAGTATTCCCTTTACCATCTGTTTTCCACTTGCGTCCATAATACATTCCCCATTCACCACCAACTCTGTGTTCCAATCTTGTATCGAAACGGTTTGTGGCATAAAGGTAAGTGTTGATTCCCGGTGCAAGCTCTTTCACCTGGTTACTGTTTTTAGCCCAATTTAAACTTACATCCCAACTGAAATTCTTAGTTTTAATAGGTGTTCCAGTTAATGATACTTCTATCCCTTCACTCACAATGTTACCTGCATTAATTTGGGCAGTTGTAAATCCGCTGGCTGAAGAAACATCTACAGGTAAGATCTGGTCGGTATTATTATTTTGATAAACAGTTACATCAATTCCAAGTCGGTTCCAAAAACGCAAGTCAGTTCCCACCTCCCATGCTTTTGTAAGGGCAGGTCGAATTCCTCCACCCCTGAATTGATTGCCAATTGAAACAGATGGGTTCGTTCCATAGAA
>DATDCP010000182.1:0-21074 GCA_036524255.1 Chitinophagaceae bacterium | reverse complement strand
ATTCCCATTAGTCTCAAGTGTTGTCCAGCCAAACGCTTCAAACTTTTGCTTGATATTTCCAAGCCCCATTACTTTATCAGTTGGCCCATCTATCTGCTGCCCATTCCAATCGATGGTCGAAATGAGATTATCAACTTTATGGTGCGCTGCAAACATGATCGCTTCCCAAACCTGGCCTTCATCGAGTTCGCCATCCCCATGCAACGAATAAACGATCGTATCCTCTTTATCCAATTTTTTTGTCAGAGCAACACCAATAGCTACGCTCATCCCTTGACCCAGCGATCCGGATGCGATTCGTATTCCTGGTAAATGTTCATGAGTTGCTGGGTGGCCCTGTAACCGCGAATTAATTTTTCTGAAGGTTGCCAATTCAGCTTTATCGAAATAACCGCTTCTTGCAAGAGTGCTATAATATACTGGTGAAATGTGTCCGTTTGAAAGTAGAAAAATGTCCTCACCTTTTCCCTCCATCGTAAAATTGCTGTTGTGCTTCATTATCTTAAAAAACAAAGCGGCAAAGAAATCAGCACATCCTAATGAGCCACCGGGGTGACCACTATTAGCACCATGAACCATTCTTAATATGTCTCTGCGTATTTGTGTAGCAGTATTTTTTAAATCATTCATAATAAAATAGTAGAGCTTATTAAACTTGTTTTTAATTGATACATCCAAAGGCCTTTAGCAGGCCAAAAAATCGGGGCAAAAGTGCAATCTTTTTTAATACAAACCTTAAAACATCATTTTAATTTAAAATAGGTTGGCAATGGGGGTTGGGATCCCGGCCTAAAGATTGCCAACAAAAAGATGACTTTAAAATGAAAACATTGAATAATCAGACTATTTTTGCAGCCACATCCGGAATTACCCTAAGACAACACTTTCAGTAAACCTAACACCATCTTATGAGTATCTTCCTGGTATCATATTTTTTTATTGCAACAGCCTTATCTCTTGCAATTAATTACCTGCTCCTCAAATTTTCCTTTAATCTTGGTTCAAGAAATAATCTAGCATTTAAGCAGGTTCGTTGGACGGCTTCTATAAAACCATCTATCGGGGGTATTTCGTTTTTTATTATTTTCCTTTTATCATGGGGTATCTATGGTTTTATTTCCCAGGAAAGGGGCATTGTTCCTGATAAACAAATTATCGGGATCGTGGCAGCTACAAGTCTCGGTTTCCTGGCCGGACTTTATGATGATGCATTTAACACTAATCCTTTGCTCAAATTCATACTTCAGCTTTCTTGTGGTATAATTCTTATAAGCTTCAATGTGAAGATCAGTGTTTCAAATCTTGAGTTTATCAATATTCTTTTTACGTTGGTGTGGGTGATTGGGTTGATGAATTCAATAAATATGCTGGATAATATGGATGGGGTGACCGCCTCGATCTCTGCTTTTATCATTGCAGGCTTAATAGGAGTTTTGGCGATCATCGGCCACGCAGCTTTTGACTTTTACATGTTAATACTTATTGGCGTACTGGGAGCCCTGGTCGGTTTCCTGAGATTTAACTGGAGCCCTTCCAAAATATTTATGGGCGATACAGGAAGCCAGTTCCTCGGCGTTTTTCTTGCTGCAACAAGTATGATATTCTTATGGGGGTTCAATGAAGGTAACCAGGGCTTGTTGCAAGTAAAACCTTTCGTTCTTCCTGCATTATTTTTTATTATTCCAATTATTGATACGACTACTGTAACTGTGAGAAGACTATTGCGGGGTCAGTCACCTTTTGTTGGCGGTAAAGACCATATCACTCACCATTTTGCATATCTTGGATTAAAAGAAAAAAACATTGTCTTTTTACTTTTAACGACTACGCTTCTCTCTTTTCCCATAGCATTAATGCTAATTAAAAATCCCTTGTTTTGGGATTTCTATGTTTCTTTCGGAATGCTCGCTTATGTAGTGGCTTTGTTTTTTGTGTTCCAGTATTTTTATAAAAAAGGCGAAATGGAACATAAGAAGAAACGCCAGGAACAAAGACCAATGCCGAAAATTACAAAGGAATCGTTGGCGGCTTTCAATGAGAAGATGCAGGTCAATAATTGATCTTCTTATTTACGAATTATTTGTGCTTTACAAATGATGCTGTTTTATTAGTTTTGCTTTCCGCAAAATAAACGTTATGAATCCTGATGACATAAAGTCCATTCAAAGCCATGCTGAAGATCAGATGAAAAAAGCTATTGACCACCTCGAGGTGGAATTAGTAAAGATCCGGGCAGGGAAAGCAAATCCTCAAATGGTAGATGGAATTACCGTTGATTATTATGGATCACCAATGCCGCTGAACCAGGTATCAAATATCAGCGTAATGGATGCCCGTACACTTTCCATTCAGCCCTGGGAGAAAAATATGTTGCAGCCAATTGAAAAGGCGATCATTGCTGCTAATATTGGCATTCACCCGCAGAATGACGGCAATATCATCCGCTTGTTTTTACCCCCACTTACAGAAGAAAGAAGAAAGGACCTGGTGAAAAAATGTCATGGGGAAGGGGAACATTCAAAAGTTGCGATCAGGAATATTCGCCGGGATGCGATCGAGCATATCAAGAGGCTTCAGAAAAACGGGCTAAGTGAGGATGCCACAAAAGATGCCGAAGCGAACGTACAAGGTTTGACTGATAAATTTATAGCCGCCGTTGACAAACATCTTTCCTTAAAGGAAAAAGAAATAATGGTGGTCTAATGGTTGATCGTCGATAGTAACAATTAGCCCTTACTTTCAAATTAAGAGCGGATCACTGTTTCTTTTTTACGAGGCATATTTGCAAGATAAACTCCGAACAAAATAATTCCGAGACAACTGATCTGTAGCAATGTTATTTCTTCACCGAAAATAAACCCCCACACTAAGGCTATAAATGGAATACCATATGTTACAAGAGATGCAAAAAGCCCACCTGCCTTTTTTACCAATACATAAAACAATGCTGTAGCAATTGCAGTGCCTGCAACTCCAAGCATAACTGAATTGATAACAGCTAATAAAGTGTCATCGTCACTGAAGGGTAGCTGTAAAAAATTTTGTTGCCATAAAACAATTCCCGTCGGTATCATCATCCAGGTGATAGATACTACTGCAAGATGAATGGGGTCAATATCTTTTAGATAATGACTTACGATATTAATATTAAGTCCGTACAAAATAGTCGCAAGAAGTATCCAGAGTGTGTATTCAAGATTGGCAAAGCTTATTCCTTTTTTAGCTGCAAGAGTGAGCAATGTTAAACCTGCAAAACCAATGATAACACCGATAATTTTTCTTCCTTCAATTTTTGATCTAAAAAAAAGAACACCGGTAACAACAACACAGATCGGTGTTAAAGAGTTTAGAATACCAGCCAGGCTGCTATCAATATTTTTTGCAATAGCGCCGGCAAAAAGATAAGCTGGTAACAGGTTGCCACAGATGGCCGATAAAATAACCAGCAGCATTTTCTTTTTTGGGATCTTAAAAAAATAGAAAAAAGCAAAAGGAAGCATAACAACACCGGCCGAAAAAATTCTGAGAGAGGCGATCTGCGCCCAGGTCAGTTCATCTTTACTTGCTTTCATCAGTATGAATGAGCTACCCCAGATAATGCATAATAAAATAAAAATTCCCCAGCTTACGAACCGGTCATTTTTCATAACGAGGGGCAAAGGTCAGCAATCAGCTTCAGAACGAAGCAATTTTTTTATATTGTGAGTCATTCAAATTAATGTTATGGGAAAAATTTCATTGAAAGATACAAGCACAAGGGCGCCGAAAGATCTTGATAAGGAGATTACAAAAAGTAAGACTAATGAAATACTCGACAAATTAGATGATCTGCAAAACTTATTATTTGCAGAAGGAAAACATTCAGTGCTTGTTATATTACAAGGAATGGATGCAAGTGGTAAGGATGGTGTGATAAGAAATATTTTTGGGGAATTAAATCCACAGGGCGTGACAGTAAAATCTTTTAAAGCACCCACACATGAAGAATTATCTCATGATTTTCTTTGGCGGGTGCACAATGCTGCTCCGCCAAAAGGAGTGATCCAGATTTTCAATCGAAGTCATTATGAAGATATTCTTATAACCCGTGTGCATGGATGGTGTGATGATGAAACCGCCAAGAAAAGAATGAAAGCCATCAATGATTTTGAGGATCTATTAGAGGAACACAACAATACACATATCCTTAAATTTTATCTCCATATATCAAAGGAAGAACAACAGGAACGACTAATGGAACGAATGAAAGATCCTGGTAAAATGTGGAAGTATAATGAAAAGGATTTTGAAGAAGCAAAATTATCCGATGATTATAGAAAAATGTACGAAGATTGCTTTGAAAATTGCAACAAGATACCATGGACAATTGTTCCGGCAGATCAGAACTGGTATAAGGAATTTATTATTGCTTCAGCTTTATATGAACTGTTGAAAGGACTTGATATGAAGTTTCCCGGGTTGAAAAATAGTGTTACTGTTTAATATATTTTGTATACTTTACAAATACATTTTTTTCACCAAAACCTTTAATATGGGAATGCTAAAAGAATTCAAAGAGTTTGCTATGAAAGGCAACCTCGTCGATATTGCAGTTGCATTTGTTATGGGTGCATCATTTGGTAAAGTTGTAACTGCCTTTACAGGAGGGTTAATTGCACCGTTAGTTGGAATGCTTACCGGTAAAGATCTTTCACAAAATAAATGGATCATTAAAGATGAAGTAAAGGATGCTGCCGGAAAAATAACACAACCAGAAGTCGCATTGCAATGGGGAGCTTTTCTTACAGCAGTTATTGATTTTATTATTGTTGCATTTGTTATGTTTCTTATCATTAAAGCAATAAATACTTTAAAGAAAAAAGAACCTGAAGCTGCTCCACCTCCAACTCCCGAAGATGTTTTGCTATTGCGTGAAATAAGAGATGCGTTAAAGAAGCAGAATTAATTCGACGGGCATAAATGTTGCATACGATTCCGTTTACAATCTAAAATTTTGCAATTATTATGAAAAAGATCATCTTTTTAATTATTTGCATTGCAGCATTTAGCTATTCTTATTCTCAGGATCCAACCGTTAAAGAGCTGCAAACTGCCAGTACAAAAGCTATTAAAACTCTTGACAGCAACGGATGGAAAAAGAGCGGAACCTTTATATTGAATCTTAACCAGGGCGCCTTAAGTAATTGGGTGGCCGGTGGTGAAGAAAATGTTTTGGGAATTAATACCATTTTAAATTTTGCACTTAATTACAGGCACAATAGGCATACCTGGGACAATTACCTGGATGTTGCCTTTGGTCTTCAAAATGCTACCAGCTTCGAAAATTTTAGAAAAATTGATGATAGAATTGATCTGACTAGTAAATATGGTTATCAATTAAGTCAGCATTGGTATGTTGGGTTTCTTACAAACTTTAATTCTCAACTTTTCCCAGGTTATGATTATTCTGTAGAGCCAAATAGAAAAATATCTAATTTTCTGACTCCCGGAAAAATAATATTGGCGCCCGGGTTTGATTACAAAACTGCAAACAGGTTTTCCTTGTTTATATCTCCGATATCAGCACGTTGGATATTAAAGGTCGATCCTGATTTTTATAACATGTCAAAGTTTGGAGTTGATTCAGCCAGTAAAGCAAATTTTGAAGCCGGTGCATTCCTTTCAGCTAAATTCAACGCACCATTTACAAAATGGGCTACTTATACAGGAAGGATCGATCTATTCAGCAATTACCTGAGGAATCCTCAAAACGTTGATTTGTTTATGACCAACCTGCTTACGATGAAGTTTACAAAAGTATTCGCTACAAACCTCAGCTTCGACCTGATCTATGATGATGATGTATTGGGACGCCTACAGTTAAAAGAAATTTTAGGCATTGGACTTACAATTACATTGTAAAAAATGGCAGCATAAAAATTGAATTAAACAATTATCTTTGAAAGCACCGTTTTCCCAACGGCCAGATTTTATAACTATAACTATGGTATGAGAAAACTCACCCTTACAATATTTACTTTTATTCTCACCTTTTCTCTTTTTGCACAGAACACTACAACAGGTAATAACAACAAACGAGGATGGACTACAGAAGGTTATTTAAGCTTCAATGTTGGTCAGGGTGGGAGCCGTAATTGGGCTGCAGGTTCTGAAAAATTTACATTGCAAGCTGCCGCTTATTTGAATTTACAGGCAAACCGTAAATGGAGAAAAAATATCTGGGAAAATAGTATTGATCTTTCTTATGCCTTGACAAATTCAAGTTCAACAGGTTTCAGAAAAACAGATGACAAGATCGACTTCGTTTCTATGTTCAGGCATAGGATCTCCAAAAAAGATAATAAGGTGGGTATTGGTGCCTGGTTCAATGCACGTACACAATTTCATGATGGGTTTGATTATACTGAAACACCAAAGAAAAGAATTTCGGGTTTGATGGCACCTGGTTATCTTACTCTTGGACCCGGCTTTGATATTCGTGCAAAAAAAGCCAGCCTGTTTGTTTCGCCTGTTGCACCGCGTTTAATTCTATTTACAAACCGTCCTTATAGTTTCAACTACCAGGGTGGTGTTAAGCCGGATGGCTCACAGGAAATTCCTCTTTCATGGCATTACAATGTTGACCCTGAAAGACAAGTTCGTTTCGAGCTTGGCGCTTTGGTCTCATTTAAATTTAAAAGTGAGGTGGCAAAGAATATAACTTACTCCACCCGGGCAGATTTCTTTTCTAACTATATTGATGACCCGCAGAACATCGATGTTTTCTGGACAAACGTATTGCATATGAAAGTTAATAACTGGCTGATCGTTAATTATAACTTTGACCTGATCTATGACGATGACGTAAAACTATTTGGGGAGAACCATAATAAAGCTGCTACCCAGATGCGGTCACAATTGGGAGTAGGTTTTGCGGCAAGGCTTAAATAGATTAATATTTTTATAAAAGGCCAAAGTCCCGTTATTTTGTAACGGGATTTTGCTTTTTTTCCGAAGCATTGCTTCGGCACACCCTTAAAATTTTCGATCTTGAATAATGCTTCGTACCAAATAAAGCTACCACAGTTTGAAGGTCCATTTGACCTCCTTCTTTTCTTTATTGAAAGAGATGAGCTGGATATTTATAATATTCCTATCACTAAGATCACCAACGATTTTCTCGATTTTATTCATAGCCAGGAATCATTGAATATTGAACTTTCAAGCGAGTTCATTTTATTTATTTCCACTTTAATGCGGATCAAAGCAAAAATGCTTTTGCCAAGAAAAGAATTGGATGCACAAGGCAATGAAATAGATCCAAGACAGGAGTTGATAAATAAGATCCTTGAGTATAAGAAATTCAAGGAAGCATCGGCGCAAATGGCCGAGATGGAAGCCACGAGGATGCTGATGGTAAAAAGAGGAAACCTGCAAAAAGAATTATCTAAAATAGGTGAGGAAGCTGCGGAAGGAACAGAAATACAAACAGTCACAATGTTCAGGCTGATGCGTGCATTTGAAAGAGTTATGCAGCGTTATCAAGATACGAAGAACAAGCCTGTTCATACCGTTATTCGGTATGAGTATACAATGGAGGATAGCAGGGATTTTATGCTTTCAAAAGCGCAGCAGGAAAAAACGCTTTCGTTTGAAAAAATATTTGGTAGCTGTGATAATAGGGTGCATGCTATTTTTCTTTTCCTTAGCTTACTTGAATTAGTGCAGCAAAAATTTTTGAAGATCGTTATGGGGGAAGGAAAGAATAATTTTATAATTGAATATAATGAGCCGGAAAACCGGTTGGCTGAAATGGAGGATCAAATTCAGCCGCAATAATATTTTCACTATGCAATTCCTGTTGGTTCGGGAAATTTGCATGTATTATTAACTACAAACCTAAAATTTTACAAATGAAAAGATCAGCAACCGCCAATTGGAAAGGCTCCGGTAAAGAAGGAAGTGGTAAACTACTTACACAGTCCGGGGTAATAAAGAATAAGGCTTATGATTATAGCAGCCGCTTTGAAGACGGATCCCTTACAAATCCTGAAGAATTAATAGCCGCTGCACATGCAGGTTGTTATTCAATGAAACTGAGTTTTATTTTAGGTGCTGCTGGTTTTACTCCCAGCCGGATCGAAACAAAATGTACAATTACATTAGAAGGCGGTGCAATAACCGGTAGTCATCTTGAAGTAAAGGCAAAAGTTCCAAAATTGAAAGCAAAGGATTTTCCTCAATATGCTGAAGAGGCAAAAACGAGTTGCCCGGTAAGTAAAGCTCTTGGTGCTATACCTATTACTTTGGATGCGCAGCAGGTAAAGACCTTTAAGGCAAAAGAAGAACAACCGGGAGAATAAATGATCTGAATCTTTTAAGCCATCCTTGATATCAAGGATGGCTTTTTTTATTCAAAAATCCAAAGCAAAACAGGTTTGGATGAATTTTCTATCAATCAATCCTCCCTGATCTTTCTTACACAGAACTATGCTTATCACTTGATTTCTATTTTTTGCTTGCAAAAGGTAAAGTATCACCTGTCTTCTTCAATATAACTTTCTTTGTTCCTTTTTCAGCATTTATTTTATATAAGGTGATCATTCTTTTCGTTTTTCATGACTGATTTATTCCTACATTCTCACTCACTCTATCTTCTTATTATTACTACTGTTTTATTTCCTCCATCCGTTTCAGTATATGTTCCCGGTTTGAGCGTTCTATTTGTTAGAAGCATAGGTAAATCCCGGCCATTGAAAATGGTTGCGATGGTCTCATTTGGGATCATATTTTCTTCCTCAACCATTTGCGGTTGGTCGCATGTGCCAATAACCGATTTTTCAAACCTTCCATTCCGTGTGGGATCGTATGAAATTTTGATATAAGCTCTCCTTCCGGCAGTATCAAGCTCCAGCTCGGTATATACCAATCCTTTTCCCGTTACAGTCATACCGCAGAGTTTGTCTTCACCATTGGATGCCCGCATGGCACTGCATATATCTATATTAATTTCGAGGGTAAGCACACCGGTATAAAGAATGGGATCATCGTTTCGGCTGACATTTTCTATACCGGAAAGCTTTCCTTTAAGTACAACTTTTCCACTTGGGTTAATCGGGCAGTCTTCAAGTGTTCCGTGAAGTAATGCATGCCCGGTATGAGTAAAGTTGACCTCGTACACCGAAAGTTGATTGCCGTCTGTTCTGGTGGATTCAATCGAGTCATTTTTTAGTTTAAATCCGGGTAATAAAAAAAGCATTGCAATAAGCAAGGGAACGATTTGTTTTGATTTCATAATAAAATTAGTTTATAGAAAAGGTTCATAAATGCAGTTTTATTTATCGATCATTGCCTGCAATTTTTCAACTGGAAAATCCTGCAAAAACAATTTTTCATATTCTTTATGTACGGGGTAAAAATCAACATTCCATTTCCAACTTAACACCATGAACTGAGGAATGTAGCTGGGGAGTTCTTTGCGTATATAATCCGGGTTTTCGGTTACCAGCATAAAGCCTTTCATCGGATCGGTTTCAAACACAGCAGGATTTGAGTAATACATAACCTGGACAATAGCCGGTGAATCCAGCAGTCCTTCGCTGGTGGTTTTTTCCATTTCATCGATGAACTTTTTCAACTCTGTTTCTTTATTCTTTTTTGCATTGGTCACCTGTTCGTCCCTTCTTTGTTGGTCTGTTTTATAACCGGAGAGATAATAGTCAACGTTTGATTTCAAACGTTTGGGATCTTTTCCAAAATCCTTTTCAAATTTTGCAAGCTTTGCTTTCTTTTCGGCTTCCTGTACCTCCGGGCTTCGTACGGGTTGTTGATTTAAAACCCCGATCATTTTATCATGCAGTTGATCAGTAAAAGCAAGACAACGATCGAGGTACTGTTTCCTGGTTACAGGTTTATACGGCAACATCCCGTTACGATGTATCAATACATAGCGACCCTTACTTCTGACATCTCCATATAATTCATAATTTTTCCATTTTTCATTTATCACTGTACTGAGTCTTCTCACCGGCAGCCCTTTTATTGTCCAGTCATCATCCACTGCAGGACCATCGATCAGCCCGGTAAAATCATTTACACTTATCGCTGTACCATCGCTGTTTTCGTTTTTACTACCCGGCATGAAGAGAATGCCTTTATCAGTATGTGCACAGTAATGAGGAGAAAAATTGGCAAAATAACTGTACGATATATTGGGTAATAATTTCACATAATCAAAACTAAGATCACCATTTGGCGAGAGACGATATTTCCTTGTTGAACCAAAATAGCCAATACCGGCACTTCGTATCACCCTGACGTCTACACCAGTTGGCTCCGGAAACATTTTTAAAAGAATATCATGTAAAACATCAAGGCGTTTGAAAGCCTCCAGTTTCTGTGATTGATTAACAGATCCAGCATTAACATGACTGTTGATCCACTTCCCTTTAACTGTCATAGCTATGGCACCGGTGCAGGGGATATTAGTGGTATTAGCTTGCTGGCTCCATGATGATTGAAGTGTGATGAGAAGAAAGAGAATGATGATTTGCTTTTTCATTGCAAGAAATTTTATTTATCGATCATTGCCTGCAGTTTTTCTATTGGAAAATTTTCTTTAATTATTTTTCCAACTTCTCCTCTTACTCCTTTGCTCATTCCCTGCCATGTTAAAATAAAAAATTGAGGGACATGTTTTGGGAGGTCTTTCCGAATGTAATCCGGGTTATCTACCACCAACATTTTTCCTTTATCCTCATCAACAAAGATGGGTGTTATCAGGTCAGGTGAATGTAGCAGTACTACGCATGCAGGAGAATCCAGTAAGCCTTCTTTTGTTGTTTTTTCTAATTCATCCTGGAATCTTTTCAAGACATCAGTTTTAAGTTGTTTTGTTTTATTTACCTGTTCATCTCTTCGTTGCTGGTCGGTTTGATAACCTGATAGATAGTAATCAACATTACCTTTTAATTTTTTAGGGTCGCTTCCAAAATCTTTTTTAAATTTTTCAAGTTTGGCGTTTTTTTCTTTTTCCTGTTCTTCCAATGAGCGAACAGGTATTTTTTCGGCATCCGTTATGATCTTATCATATATTGTTGTAAGATGCTTTATACTGTGATCGAGGTATTGCTTTCTTGTAATAGGAACGTAAGGCAACATTCCCGGCCGGTGGATCAATACAGAATAGGCACTTGACCCGGCTTCGGGAGTATACATGTCATAGCCTTTCCACTTTTCTTTTAACGGGTAACGCATTTTTACACGGAGACCGCCCATATTCATATCGCAATCATTAAAACCAGCACCTATGAAGTGAGTAAGATTGTTTGCAAAAATTTTGATCACGGCACTAGTTTCACCCGGATACCCTGGTATCATTTTACCCTCATAGCAATAGTAATCAAAGAAACCACACTCGTAAGTGTATTGAAAAAAATGTGGCAGGCCTATGAAATTGGTAGGACCATCCTCACGATTAAAATATTTTTGCTTTGCTCCAAAATAGCTGATGCCATCGTGCCTACGCCAGGCAGCATCAACGCCAACCGGTTCGGGATAAATTGAAAATAGTAAATTCTGAATGGCCTCAAGACGCTTGTTAGCTTCCGGAGAATTGATTGGTGTCAGGTCACTCATTTTAGCCCACCTGCCTTTGGCTTTGTAAGCCATTTCATTTGTGCAGTTTCCGTTGTTTGAAACGCTATTCTGGCTCCATAACGAAAAATGGATAGTGATAAGGAAGAGAATGATGATTTGTTTTTTCATTTTATAATCAGTTTGTTTAAAAATCCCTTTTTAGGAGAAGCAATTGCATTCCAGCTCCATCGGCTATCGATAGGTGATTCAACAGAATCAGGATCGGCAAGCCCTGTACCTTCTTTATTCAATTGTACATTGAAACCAATAAGATTTCCCCATTTGTCATACTCTAAATAAAATTGCGAAGGATCTTTATCTTCTGCATTCAGCGGAGCAAGCATTTTTATCATGCTTCTACTTTCTTCTTCAGGAAAATATATTGATGGCCCTCGTGGGGCTCCTGAAGATGCCCTGCCACCTGTTCGACCAGGACGACTGCTACTGGCTGATCCTTGGTTATTCTTCGGTCTTCTTTTTGGAACATTTGCTTTTTCAATAATGGTATTGCATACCAGTTCGAGTGAATAATACGTTCCGATCTTTAGCTTTTTTCTGAAATCACATTCCACTTTATCTCTTATTAAAGGAGCCAGATCATCCTCCCCGGGAACAGGTATCTCTGGTCTTTTGCAACTACTATAAAAAATTGTCTGAAAATCTCCCGCTTTATTGATCAGGTTAAGCATTTCACGATGTTCCGAATTTTCGATCAAGCCTTTTCCCATTGTTTTTTCCATCTCTCCAATTAAAACATAACTTAGATCATTGGTACCTTCAGGAGGGTCATCAATTGCGCTGCCACCATAAAATTTATCTTTTAGCCAATCGGTATACTTCGGAGTGTTTTCTCTAAACAGTTTTTTGATCAACCGAACCCCCCGGCTATAGATTTCTTGTCTTTTCAGTAAAAAAGCATTTTGTGCTTCATCTAGATCACTGCAATTAACCCCTGTGTAGTTTGCCGTTTGAAGTTTCCTGGTAGGAATTAGTACACTATCATGCCAAAGCTCCTCGCACTTCTCATATATTTTCTCTGGAGATAGAGGTTTTATTCCCCGTAATTGAAGTCTCCTGCTAGCAGTTTTATGTGCTGGTGAGTTGTGAATTTCTAATATCTTATACCTGTATTGTGGGTTTGTTGTTATTTTTTTCTCCCGTTCACGTATCTTTTGTTCAAGTATCATTTTTTCTTTCATCATTTGGCTGCGAAGTTTTCGTACTCCCTTTACGAAACTTTGAACTTTAAGAAGAGGTCTAAATTCATTCACATCTGTTTGAATTTCTTCAGGCCATGCATTTAGTAATGGTAGCAAGCCGAGTGGATCATTTTTCATTGGATAATTAAGCGGTGGCATATCATCAATCGTTATCGTATACCCCAGCTTACTAAGCTTAGCTTCTTTATTAGGGTCGTAAGTTTCTTTCAATGATGCTTTCAAGAATGCTATTGTTGCGGACGAATTACCTTCTGATAATGAAATATCCGCCAACGCTGAATTTGCCATTGAATGATTAGGATATAAAGTGGTAACTCCTTCAAGATATTTTTTTGATTCTTCTATTTCTCCTAAACCAAACCACGCCTGTCCGATATTATTAAGAATGGTGCTATTATCCGAATACATTTTATCCAGGTATTGAAGAATTGGTAAGGCAGCATGTTCAGCTCCTGACATGATAAGAAAAGCTGCATAATTGCTGAGATTATCCGTATTAGTGATGTCGTCAAGGCAAACCCTTCCCATTATAAATACTGCTTTCTCTGAATGACCAAGCATCCAATAACTACTTGCAGTATTCGCTACAATAACAACAGACTTATATTTTTCTTTTGTTTCATTATAAATAATTAATGCTTCTCTTTTTTCTTCAATAGGTATCAGCCGATCAACCTCAGCATGAACATTTTTGATGAACAACGATAATTGCGCTTCAGTTAAGATTTCTTCCGGAAGCATGCTAATACGAGTGGCATCTTTTTTTGGAACAAGGATCGATTCTTCTTCCATGCCTTCTTGTATTTTTTTATCAGGAATTTTTGCAACACTTTTTTTTACACCGCCCATCATCTCCACCTGCTTTTTGAGCATATCACGCTGATCTTCCAGGACCTTGATCGTTTCTTCATCTTCTTTATTCTTTTTTGCTTCAGCAATTTGTTTTTCCAAATCTGCGATCTGCTTGTTTAATTCATCAATGGCTGATTGCATTTGCCCTTGTATCTCTTTTTGGGAAGGGATTGCTTGCTTTTGTGGTAGTATTTGTTTTTGAGGTGTTACCTGTGAGAATACAAGTGATGTTGCGAAAAGAATAAATATCAATAATATCAATGTGCGCATATAGGAGTTTGTTTAAATTTTAATAAACTCAACCCGACGATTATTTGCTTTGCCCGCAGGTTTATCATTTTTATCAATCGGCTCACCTTCACCTTTGCCATCGGTTTCCATGCGGCTTTCATCAATTCCAAATTCTTTTGATAATGCAACTTTTACAGAGGCGGCTCTGCGTTTTGACAGATCAAGATTAGCAGCATCAGCGCCATCTGCATCTGTATGTCCTACAATTTTTACTTTCAGATCAGCGTATTCTTTCAAAATATTGGCCATTTCTTTCAATGTACCATAGGATTCAGGTTTAATGGTAGCGCTGTTCGCGTCGAATAATATTCCATGTGTCACCCATTTATTTTGCTCAAGCATTTTTTTGCGTGTATCAGGAGCACCCACAGCAAGACGAAGATTGCCAATGTAGAATGGAATAGTGGCATCTGCTGCATGAATGGGAAAGAAGAGTGCATTTATTTTAGCATTCGCTGCTATTGCTTTTGGAATATCCCATAATTTTTCCTGGTTTATATATACTCTTATTCTTTCTTTCTGCCGCCATATAGAAACATGAACCGGGTTATATTTATCACTCATGAGTTCTGTAGATACCTGGTTAGCGGAGAGGGTCGTTGAATTTTTCCTGATGTCAGTTGATACAAATCCTTCTTTCTGGCCAGTACTGGTTATATATAAACCAAGTTTAAATGTGTGAGGTGATGTATTCCAGGCTTGCAGGTTATCGAAACTCAACAATTCAGCCATCGCAAATTGAAATGATCCACCACCGAAAGGGATACCATGTAACAGATCAAACTCTAAAGTAAAATCTTCGGGATATTTGTCTGTGAACTCAGGAATAAAGGCACCGGGCTTTGTTATCCATAACCAACGACCCTGCTTACCTTCAATAGTTACTATTTCACCAGCACCATTAGTATTCCACCCTGCAGGAAAATCGCCAATGTTACCAGTGGAGAAATCTTCATAGCCTATAACTTTTTCCCCGGGAACAAAATCATATTTGCTATAGGCTTTAAAACTTGCAGGGGTGGTTTCACTTTTAAGTGTAGTTGATTCTTCTTCTTTTTTTAAAGTATCTGTTTTCTTATCCTTACTATTATTTGGATTCATTGCACCGTCTACAGTTTTATCAACTGTATTATTCACTTTATTATTTGCATTGTTCTCAGTTCTGTTTTTTGCACGATCGGTAACTTTTTTCAGTATCTGTCCCTCTGCAAAAAAGGCAGTGACGCATAGAACAGCTAATAGAAAAATCTTTTTCATAGCAAATAATTTTCAAATGTGAAAGATGATTTATCTTAAAAGGAAAAGTTATGCAACAGAAAAAAGCCTAACAATAGAACAAAAGTTGTAATGCGATAGAACGAAAGTTATTTGGAGAACAAAAAAATTGAGAATTAATTTTTTCCAAATGCCTTATTGATCGCTTCGGTTCGATTTTGTACATGCAATTTTTCGTAAATGTGATGTATATGCTGTCGAACAGTACTTACTGAGATAGAAAGTTGTTCAGCAATTTCTTTATACAGCAAACCTTTTGCAAGTAGCTGAAGAATTTCATTTTCCCTGTTGCTCAGCACTTCTAAGTTTACGGTTTCTTTTTGTTCACTTCTGAAAAGCGTCACTAGTTTACGGGCTATGTTTGAACTCATTGGGCTGCCGCCGTTATGCAATTCTTTCAATGATTCTATTAGCTGAACTAGACCGGTGTTTTTAAGAAGATATCCTGATGCACCTGCTTTTAATGCTTCAAAAACCTTTTCATCATTTTCATAAACCGTGAACATCATAAATTGTGTGCGGGGGCTTTTGTCTTTTAGTTGCCTGATGCATTCAATGCCATTCATGCCCGGAAGGCTGATATCCATAATGACGATATCAGGTTTTAATTTGGGAAGATCATCAACCGCTTCTTCAGCAGTTTTAAAAGTATTGAGTACTTTAAAATCAGGACTAAGTGAAATAAAATTTCTCAGACCATCTCTTACTTCATCAAGATCTTCTACTATCGCCAGGGTGATGCTCATGTTTTCCGAAAATAATTTTATGTTTTGTGTCTGCAAATAGAACAAAAGTTATTGAGTTAATGGTACCGCAATCTTTATGGTGGTACCCAACCCATTTAGTATTTCAAATTTTCCATTAATATTACTGATGCGGGATTGCATATTTGATAATCCATTGCTGAATGATCTTATCTTGTCTTTATCAAAGCCTGTCCCATTGTCATGGATCTCTATTTTCAATTTTGAGTTTATATTCATTCTTATAGTTACAGAAGAAGCCTGTGCATGTTTAACAATATTATGTAATGCTTCTTTTACGGTCAGGTAAATGTTCCGCCTGAACTCACCGCTGACAAAAGTTATAGGAAAAAGTTCGGGGGCATTAACTGTACAAGCTATTCCATTTTGCGATAAATATTCAACTGCATAAGAACGGGTATAAGAGAGCAGATCACTTAATGTATCATTCTTTTCATTCAGGGCCCAAACAATCTCGCCCATTTTATCGATCATCTCATGACTGTATTCTCTTATTTTACCGATATCCTCATCAAAAGGTTGCTGGCTTTGTTTTTTGATACCAATCGTTTCGCTTAGAAATTTAATCCGGGATAAGCCGGCGCCGAGATCATCGTGCATATCGGTGGCGATTCTTGTTCTTTCTTTTTCTATGGCCTGTAGTTTTTCAAGTTCCCTTTTGTGTTTTTTCATCTTTTCATTCGAATACAATTTTAAAAATAACCAACCTGCAAGAAATATCAAGGCAATAACACTTACCCTAAAAAAGTTGGTTTGCCAAAAAGATTTTGCGATCTCTATCTCCAGCATTTTATTGTACGGACTTACTTTACCCTGGTTATCCAGTACTCTTAACATGAACATATACTTGCCCGGTGGTATTTTGCTATAACGGGTGTATTGAGTTGCTCCACTTTTTATCCAATCATCGTCATACTTATCCAGCTTATATTCAAAAGTGCTTTTATCATTATGATAGAAGGATACAGGTGAGAAATCGAAAGAGAATGTATTTTGTTTTGAACTTAATTGTATGCTTTTGATTTCATCAGGATTTGCATTCAATGTATCGAGCTGATCGTTTATATAAAATGATTTTAATCTTACCCGTGGCGCATTGGTAATAAATTGTACATCCGCCGGATAAAAAGAGATCAGACCATTCGATGTGCCTGCCACGCATTTTCCGGCATTATCGTACACAAAAGCAGATAACGTAAAATCATTAGCAGGCAGACCATCCTCCATAGTAAATGTTCTGCTTTCATTCTTTTTTTTATCATAACAGTAAAGACCTCTTTCTCCAAATAACCAGAGCTTTTCATTTTTTCTGAAAAAACTGCTGATACTTAAAAATGGAATTCTATCATCGAGCTTATCTTTTGTTATAGTTAAACGATTTGTATTAATTGAAAAAAGACCATTATCGCTGGCGATATACAATAGTGAATCCTGATCATAATTAAAGAACTGGTTCACTTCAGGCATGAAGTCAATAGATTTAATAAGCTCAAACTTGTTTTGGCCGGGTGTATAACGCAGTACATAAATATAATCGCCAAGTGATTTTGCATAGATTAAACCTTGTTTATCCCGTGCCAGCTTTCCATAACCGTTGTATGCTACAGGTTTTTGAAAACTGATCGGTTTTATTGTTGGATTTCCCGCAGTGTTTGTAATATGATAAAGACTTGATATTTAATGGAGCGTATTTTATTTGTTTTCAGATTATATAAAAACAATCCTTTGCCTGATGCCAGCCATGCTTCGTCATTAGTTTCAAATACCAGTTTATAGATAGGATCATTATAATTAATGCCATCTTCCCTGATGGGAGTTTGGTATTTTAAAATTTTGAAATTTTTGTCCAGTAGACCAATGCCGATAATATTTTGAAATGAACACCAAATATTCCCCTGCGGAGTGCTTCCCAGTAATGAGATATGATTGTTACCTCCCCAGCCCGAGGATTCTTTTTTAGGAATATGCGACGAAAAAAATGAACTCCTTGTGTTTGTGTAACTTAAGCCGTTGCCAAAACTTCCACACCAGAGGTTTCCCATTTTATCGAGGTAAAGAGATACAATATTGTTGCTGCAGATAGCAGAAGGATCAAATTTGTCATTGTGAAAATTACTAGTGAACTGGTTTGTTTTTGTATTAAACCTATAAATACCATTACCTCCGCTGCCAACCCATAGATGATGATCATCAGCTATAGCAGAATAACGAAGCTCATTTACTGCCTGACCTTCCCATGAATCAAATAGCTGGTATTTGTTTGATAAAGGATCCAGTTTTATCAATCCTTTATTCGTCGAGAGCCAAACTACTGAGTCATTTTGCTGAAACACATGAAGTACTACAAACTCGGGTTCAGTCTGGGTTTTATTCTTTCCATCGAAAAATGATTCTTCTTTTATCAGTATATCGTTTTGATAAACCTGGTGAATAGTTCCTTTGTTATAAGCTGACCAAAGATGAACTTTTTGATCAGTTGGAGATTTATAATATAATGCATGTTCAGCATTGAAGCCCGCAAGAAATCTTGTAACTCCCGATTTTGTATTTAAAGATCTTAGTGCTTTTTTTTCTGTATCAAGTAACCAAAGTTCATCAGACTTAACAAAACCAAGCGCAACGCAATATGTATTCACTTTTACGCCATTGCCTCTGTCAATACCAAAATGTGTGAATGATAAGGAAGAACGATCAAAGCGATCGATACCGTTCTCATTACCGATCCATATCTGTTGCGAAGAATCCGCACGAATACTTGTTATAAATGTACCTGCGATCGAAGACTTCACCTGCGGATCATGTAAAAAATTAATTGCCTTGTTGCCATCGTGGAGAGTAACTCCGTTGTGAGTGCCAAACCACATATATCCGCGGCTGTCTTCTAAAAAATGATAGACTATATTTTGAATAAGACCATTTTGAACATTTATATGTTTGAAATTATGATTGGCAATATTTTGCCTGGCTTGTGTAAAAGAATTTACACAAATAAAAAAGTATGCAAAAATGAAGATGGTTCGTTGCATACTTAAATTTACTTATAATATTTTTATGAGACCAACTTTGGATTATTAGTAAGCTTCTCTTGCGACGTAAAGCCTGCATAGATAATTTGATTAAGTGATTTAATAATGGTTTTTGATCTATTTCAAAAGCGTGGTTTGTTTTTTTGGTGCTTTCTAATATAAATGATAGATAAAACTCCCAGTGTGTTTAGGATCGCAATACAAATGAACCACGCAAGATGATTGTTTCTTGCAGATCTCCACATTGCAATGATCTTCCACACGATTTCCCAAATAGCAAGGCCAATAGCAACGGCCAAAAGCCAGGGCATTGTTTCGTTTAAATATCTAAGCGTATCCATTGTTTTTAAGTTTTTGTTGTGTTCAGATTGAAATGGTGATAAGTTGTTTTTCATCATCAAATTCTCTATGCACTGGTTTTCTTATTGACTGCCATTTCCAATAGGTAAATGAACGTAATAACCATTCAAACGGACCCATTGTATATCTTGCCATCCACCAGGAACTAAAGACAAGTTGTAAAGACAATACGACCAGGTATACAATGAATCCTTCAAATGGAGGAAGGTTATTGAACTTATTTGATGCAAGAACATAAGGGATCAATACCAGTGACTGTATAAGGTAATTGCTGAGTGCCATTTGTCCGAAGGCGGTTAATGGTTTGAACCATTTTTCATTAACTGATCTTGAAATGCTGATCAAAGTCGTAGCATAGAGAGTAACACAAGCTGTTGTCAGCACATACCAAATGCTGCCAACACTTCGTGATACTAAATACTTTTGCCACCCCGTATCCAGTTTTTTCATTACCAGGGGAAAATTTTCAGGTGCCCAGAAATAATATAAGGGTATCAATACTGCGGTAATTGCTAATGATATGATAAGCAAGTAGCGTCTGAATTGTTTGTTCTCATTTATTTTTTTCAATATTCCGGCCTTGCTGATCCAAAAGCCCAGTAAGAAATGGAATAACATTTCTATATACACACCATACATCTGGTGATACAATTTGAAGAATTGCCAATTGTATACTACATGTTCGGCGTAATTATTGGGTTGTGTCAGGGCCCTGGTTTGTGGCCAAACATTTCCAAAAAGAGTATAGAGTATACCTGTAATTAATACTAGAAAAGTGATCACCAGTGCTGCTAGCAACTGGCGACTGCTTGCATTGCGGACCAACAGCAATACAGCACCGGCTATTGCATAGAACATTAAAATATCTCTTGTGCTTAATAGTATTGCATGGATGAAACCTAAGATGAGCAGGCCAAGCAGCCTTCTTGTAAAAACAGGGACCACTGATGCATTATTTTGTTTTGCTTTTTCAAGTTGAACATGAAAGCCTATTCCAAAAATGAGGATGAGCATCGTGTACATCCTGCTTTCTATAAAGATCCATTTGGGCCATGCAATGATCTCGTCTAGCAGAGAATTTGAATAATTGTTAGCCGGGCCGATATCGCTTACACAAAAAATAAACAATACACCGGCTAATGCAAAGCCACGAAGTATATCAAGACTTCTGTCCCGGTTAGTTGCCAAAAGAGGCTGAAGAGTGGGTGACATAAAAATTTATTTAAATGATTTTGGTATTCGAAGAATTCAGCCTGCAAATTAGATTCAGCAAGGGGCGAAGACAATATGACTAAAGTTTCGGGAGAGAAAAGCGGACTCGTGGTCGAACGGATCGAATTACTTTTAGGACTACTAAAGATTTCTTGCTGAAGGTTTTACATTGAATACACATAAAGGAGTGATAAACGCTTTGGAGGTATATGACGAAAGTTTCAGAAAGAATTTTGGCTATGAACCTAGTGTGAGAATTATTTTCCAAAAGCCTTATTGATCGCTTCGGTTCTGTTTTGGACGTGCAGTTTCTCATAGATCTTATGAATATGTATGCGTACTGTACCTGTCGTAATATGTAGTTGCTCGGCGATTTCTTTATATAATAAACCTTTAGCAAGAAGTTGCAGAATTTCCTTTTCCCTGTTTGATAAAAGATCAAGGAAAGGAGTCTTTTT
>DATDCP010000181.1:0-3389 GCA_036524255.1 Chitinophagaceae bacterium | reverse complement strand
AAACAATCAAAAACTCTTATCAATACGATCAAAGACGGAAGTTGTCTTTTCATTTATCATCCAAGTAAAAACTACCTGAAAGGATCTAAAATATTAAACGGCTAATTGGACGTATAATAAGGATGGATGAAACAAAAAGCTCAATCTGTACCCTATGATTGGGCTTTTTTGTTTTTATGAATTGACAAAATAGTGTGCCGCCAATTGAGAAAATACACCGATCAGGAATCCATAATAAATTTCTTTGGGACTATGATCTGAAACGATAAGACGGGATGTACAAACAATTCCCGAAAGTAAAACTGCAATTGACAGGTAAAGTGAAAAGCTGCTGCTGTCGGTAAACGCCAGCAACGCCATGAATGTGCTCATAACTCCAACGGAAATAGCATGCATGCTTACTTTCATGGAAATGTTTACTAAAAAGCCAAATACACTTGCATTAAATATGGCCATGCTCATACTTACCAGGTCTTTTACTTCATGGTTGTTTTTAAAAACATACCAGTTCCAGAAATAAAAGATCATGCAAATGACATAAGGAATAATGCGATCCTTTTGTGTTTTTAAAAAAACAGAGTCAATAAATTTCAAAGCCTTTAGCAAAAGAATGCTTGCTAATGGAAGAAAAGTACAGTTTACAAAAACCTGCAATAATATTCTGAGATTGCCCAAGTCACTGATGCCCGCAAATTGATAAGAACGGACTTGAATAATAAAATAAGTAATGTAAAGCGGAATAAATAAGGGATGAAAAACGTACGAAATAAATTTTGCCAGCAACTGTATCACCAAAGGTTGCTTAGGTGTTTCCGGTATGCTTACTTCTTTCAGTTGATTTTCTTCGGTAATAATTAATCTGTCGGGCATGCTATAATTCTTTTCGCAAACGGGCAACGGGAATATTCAGTTGCTCCCGGTATTTTGCTACCGTTCTGCGTGCAATATTATAACCTTTTTGCTGAAGCATTTCTGTAAGGTGTTCATCGCTCAGCGGCTTCTTTTTATTTTCTGCTTCGATAAGGTCACTTAAGATCTTCTTTACTTCCCGTGTAGATACTTCTTCGCCGCTTTCTGTACTCAGTGATTCGCTGAAGAAAAATTTCAAGCGATAAGTTCCGAACTCTGTTTGTACAAATTTGCTGTTGGCAACACGGCTTACAGTAGAAATATCAAGTCCTGTTTTTTCGGCAATATCTTTCAGGATCATTGGGCGAAGAGTGGTTTGATCGCCGGTAAGGAAAAAATCATGCTGGTGATTCATGATAGCGGTCATTGTATCCAGCAACGTATGTTGCCGTTGTTTGATAGCATCAATAAACCACTTAGCCGAATCGATCTTTTGTTTGATAAATAAAACTGCTTCCTTTTGACGTTTATCTTTTTTTGTACCGCGATCATATTCTTTCAGCATATCACGATAGCCTTCACTTATGCGCAGTTCGGGTGCATTTCTTGAATTCAACGTTAACTCTAACTTGCCCGCATTATTCATTATAAAAAAGTCAGGCACCACATAACTCTCTGCTTTGTTTATTTCTCCAACATTGCCGCCCGGCTTTGGATTCAACCGGATGATCTGTTGCATTACTTCTCTTAATTGCTCATCATTCAGATCAAGACCACGTTGTATCTTTTCATAATGCTTTTTAGTAAACTCATCAAAGTATTTTGAAATGGCCTTAATAGCAATATTTACATTTTTCCCTTCATCCTGCAGCCTGTTTAGCTGAAGTAATAAACATTCCTGCAGATCTCTTGCCGCTACACCGGGAGGATCAAAATGCTGAATGCGTTTTATCAGGCTTTCAACTTCTTCTTCCGTTGTCATTACATTCTGCCGAAAAGCCAGGTCATCAACAATGGCAGTGGTTTCTCTGCGCAAATAACCATCTTCATCTATGCTACCCACAATTTGCTCAGCGATCTTTTGTTCTTTCTCATCCAATTTCAACAAACCGAGCTGATCAAGCAGTGTTTCATAGAAACTTGTTTCCATTTTAAATGGAATTGTTTTTTTATCATCATCATCACTGCCGTAATTATCATCCCGCATTTTATAATCAGCTATGTCATCATCCCCTTCTTTTACATATTCGCTGATGTCTATATTATCGTAATCATTTTCGCTGCCATCTGGTTCTTCAAAATTTTCCTCCCCGTTCTCTGTAAATTCATCTTTTGCTTCCTCGTTATTATCATGGTTTTCTTCTTCCTGTTCAAGGGCGGGATTTTCCTCCATTTCTTCTTTGATCCTTTCCTCCAGGTTGGCTGTAGGCACCTGTAACAGTTTCATAAGCTGAATCTGCTGGGGCGATAGTTTTTGTAGAAGCTTTTGCTGTAAATTTTGACTCAGGGCCATGGTTGCTTATTGTAGTTCTTCTGGTTAACTGGCCCTTTTGAAAAAATCGGGCCAAATATCAAAAATCAGGCCGTAAATTTACATACAATTAAAATAAAGGTGCTGCAACGAATAAATATTATTCTTGTTGTCTTGTTAATGTTAACTGGAAAAATTTTTTCGCAGGACTCCTTGTGCAATCAGAATCAACCTCTTTCGAATAAAATAATAAGAACTAAATTGATCGATCCTTATTTCAGTGTATCAGAAGAAAATTTTAAAAATATTAGAGCAAAAGATTGCAAAAAAATCCCGATTAATTACGAAGTTTTAAAAAAATTTAATTCTGAGAATCAGCCTTCTTTAGATTATCACCTTCAAAAAAATAATAGTAACCCTTTAAAAATAAGTGATCCAGGATTTTTATACAATAGATCAATTCTTCAGCAATCATTTTATACTGAACATCTCGGCTTCTTTTGTAAAAAAGAAATTCAATTAGAAAAGATCACTTCTGTCCCTTTACGTTTCCGGCTTGGCTCGCTTGATTATGTAGATCGATTGGAAGGGAAGAAGTAGAATTTTTTTGATTTGGATTCCTGGGCAACCAATCCATTTGTGGAGTTTCTACCTGTAGTTTATAATAATTATTTCTCAAGCTATCACTCCATCCATTAGGGTTATTATTAAATGATTTGCTGCTGAAATAAATACCGCCGTGCACATTGGGGTATTGTCTCTGCAGTTTTATCTGGTTGGGTAATTCGTTAGGGTTTCTCCATGCTGCATTGCTTCCTGAACGATAAATGCCGAGACCAATATATAAATTACGGCCATAAGAATTTTTACTCCACCACTCTAACATTTTTGCATAATCAATTTTATCATGACCGATCTCTAAATAAAGCTGTGGTGCTACATAATCAACCCATTTTTCTTTCAGCCATAATAAAATATCGGCATAAAGATCATCATAATTGGTTTGCCCGGCTTTGCTATCGCTACCTCTTGGGTCTTTGTCATTATTTCTCCATACACTAAATGGTGA
>DATDCP010000180.1:0-6467 GCA_036524255.1 Chitinophagaceae bacterium | reverse complement strand
ACAAACCATGTTACCAGTCCTATGGTAGCAATGCCGGCGATCAGGTAAGCAAGGTTAAAGCCCGTATATTCCGATATGGATAAAAGCAATGTGTAAAATAAAACAAGTGCCAATCCCGCCAATCCATATTGAATAAGATGAAGGTTCCTTTTATAGATCGTTTCAATTAGAAAAAATGCAGCAAATGTGAGCATGATACAAAGCAGTGCATACTTTACCGAACGTTCTGTTTTATCATACTGATCAACTGGTATAATAAGATTAGCTCCCATTGCTGAGGCCTGCAGGCTGTTGAATTGATCATTCCAAACCATCGGTGTGGTGCGATTCAGGTATTTCCATTTTACATCAATGCCGCTATCTGATGCATTAGGCGTTTCAGGAATTTTTATACCGGTAAAACTTGGATCGGGCCAATTTCCTATTAGCTGGATCTTTGTTTCTCTTGCTGCAGGCGCAAACATGAGTTGTTGTGAACCGTGCAAAGAAAAGTTTACCGTGAATACATTTTGCGTATCTGCATCTTCTGCTTTTAATGGAACAGCGGCAAACAATGCTTCACCAATTTTTTCATTTGCTTCTGCCCATGGCTGACAAAGAAAACTGGTATCCTTCCATTTTATAAATATTTCTTCATTGATACCACGACTCAAATCAGATACCTGCAGCAAAAGTTTAGCTTCTGACCACAAAAGGTTTGCAGCCGGAACATTTAGTTCTCTAAATTTAATGTCGCTGAATTTTGCAGAAATAGAAATATTTCCCTGGTAAACCGCTATCTCATAAATACCGCGGTGACGTTTCTGGGGAGCTACCGAAGAATTAATATCCAATTGATCGGCCATGAACCAGGCGTATTTTTTTTGATTCACAAGACCATTCGCTGTTCCGGTATAAGGAATCATTAAAATTGGCCCGGTGACTGTTTGTCTTCCCGCCCATTTACTGCTCACTTCTTCTATTGCTTCTTTTTGCCTGGCCGCTCTTTCATTGATCACATCGCGAATAAGATTTGTGGGTATCCACAGAAAAAATGCCATCACAAAAATTATCACTGCTTTAAAAAACAGCTTACCCTTGTCAAGCAGGGTATAAACAGGATTCTTTGACTCAGTTGCTTCCATTTTATTTAAAATTGATTTGGTTTGTGATTAATTAAATTTTTTATTGAATAATACATAACATAAAAAAAGCTGCCGAATAAAACAGTAACGGCCCATGTTCCAAAGTGATCAAAAGGATTAAACACCCTGTCCAAAATATCACCTGCCATGTCTCCCGGATTAACAATTATATCCCAACTGTTCCAGCGTAAGTACCGACCCATATAGATCCCAAAAGCACAGAGAAAAAAAGAGCATAGCATTATGATGCCTGAAATTTTGCTTCCATAACGATTGAGTAAAAATTTTTCTACTGTTAAAAGTGAGGAGAGTCCAAGCAACAAACCATTTAATGCTGCACTGAACAACAGAAGTATATCATACCAATAAGGTATAGGAATTCTTTGCTTTAAATGTAAAAAGTCAGTGATGATATAAGGAGCATTGGGTAAAAACAAAAGCCAAAGAGCCGTTATAAATAATATTTTCCAGCGATTATTTATGATGTTGAGTTTTTGACTTAGAGCAAATGGTATCCATGCAAGAAATAAATTCCATGCAAGAAAAATATATGTTAGCTCATTGCTCAATATTATTCTTATGATCAATAAGGATAGCGTAAAGGCTAATGGGATGATGATCTTTTTGCTGAAACTCATTTTAAAAAGTTTAAAAACTGAACCGACGCAGGAATGAATATTATAAGGCCGATGATGAGGCTCGTGATCGATGCCACTAAAACAGCACCTGCTGCCACATCTTTAATGATCTTGATACCCGGGTGAAAATCGGTGGTTACAAGATCACAGAATCTTTCAATAGCAGAATTGATCATTTCCAGTGAAATCACCAATCCAATACAAAACAATACAAGAAGCCATTGATAGGATGAAAGAGAAACAGTAAACCCCAGTATGATCGCAGTTATACCGATCACCATTTGAATTTGACCATTCCGGTCACGGGAAAAAAATTGCTTCATTCCATGCAACGCAAATAGCACTGCGTTAAAAAATGTTTTCATATATTAATTATATAAATGATAAATAGAGTCTTAATATTATTTGTTAATAATCAAGCTATGAGCAGATCAAAAGCATCCTTTGTTTCAGATTTCTCTTTTTCTTCGGCTTCCAAACGTTTAATATTCTTTAAACAAATGGCCAGAGGCAGTACTCCTATAATTCCAAAAGAACAATCAATTAATCTCCACCAAAATGGCATACCCCTGAAATGTCCTGCAACCATTGCAAATGGAATGATCAAAATACAGGCGATCACACCAAACTCGATCACCCATTTATTTTTTACCGGGTCCCTTAATGGACCGATAAAAAGAATGGCCAATACAAAATGTGCAAAGGAAAGCCAATCATACCCATAAAAAAGAAAAGGATGATCTTTTGATGTTTGCTTTATGCCAATCAATACTTCCTCCAGAAAACCCTTTATACTTCCTTCAAATGGAAAATGATTTACGACATAGGTAAGCTCTTGTTCAACTGGTATGGCCGTAAACCCGCTGATGAACAGGGCGGCTATAAAAACTTTTAGCCAGTTGCGAACGATCTGTTTTTCTTTATTCATAAAAAGTGCTTTGTATTTCAAAGTGTAATTACAAAAAAAATTATTTCACTCCTTTGATCATATTTTCCAATGCCGCAATATGATCAGCAAATGCTTTTTCACCTGCTTTTGTTACCGAATAAGTTGTATTTGTCTTTTTACCCACAAATCCTTTTTTAATTTTTAAAAAACCGTTTTCTTCAAGATTCTGTAAATGAGTAGCTAGATTTCCATCTGTCACTTCCAGCATTTGTTTCAAGTCATTAAAATTTATTTCCTCATTCACCAACAGCACACTCATGATGCCAAGGCGGATGCGATTATCAAAAATTTTATTTAAGCCTGTTATCGGATTCTTCAATTCTGATTTTTTATCAAGTTACGCTTAGCCGTTCTTTTCATATTTCCACCACATCACAAAACCATAAATGATATGTAAAACGCCAAAGCCTGCTGCCCAAAAATACAGGCCATAACCCACAAACTGTGTATTGATCAACCCAAGCAGTATCTGTAATAGCCCAAGATATTTAACATCTGTAAGTGTATACTTGCTTGCATTTACCAATGCCAGGCCATAAAACACCAGGCAAGCCGGCGCTATAAATATCCATTCATCATATTGATACATCGCAAGAATAAATAATCCGCCTGCCACCAGTGGAATCAGTAAGTTGATCGTAAGTCTTTTTGCTGTAAGATCCCAAACAGGGAGTTTATTATGTCTTGCTTTTCTCCATGTAAAATAAAACGCGGCTACCAATGCAGCGGCAAGCACCAACATTGCAATTATAAACAGATCAATTTTTAGCTCATGAAAGACACTATCTGTATATCCTCCTCCATCAAAAATTACATAATAATCATCCAGCTTTTGCTTAGCGAACCATGCACCTACCAAAGCGCAGATACCCGCTGCTATCCCACTCAACCCACTTAATGAAATGAAACGGGATGATCGTTCCATAATGCGTTTTATATCCTGGATCGTGTCGAGAGTTTGCTGGTTTTGTTCGTTCATAAAAAGCACTTTGAAATACAAAGTAAATATTTCAAATGCATAATACCAAATCTTTTTGGCAATAATCCGACTTTAACTCCCACAAAATAAGGGCTTCAGGTGCCTGTTTCTTAAATTTGTAAGCTGATGATGATAACCCGAAGCCTGTACATCCTATTCCTGTTCCTTTTTTTGCCGGGCATGTTTGCTTTTTCCCAACGAAAGATCCTTACAGGTGTTGTAAAAGATGCTCACAGTGAAGAACCTATCCCTTTTGCTTCTTTGCAATTCTCAAACTCTAATGTTGGTAAATTATCAGATTCATCCGGCTCATTTGAATTTAACCTGGCCCAATGGCCATCAGATACCCTCGAGATCACTTGTGTAGGATATCAACCTAATAAATTATTTATTCCTGCGAACCTTGATTCCATAAGAATAGATATCATAATGGAAAGAGGAACTTTTAATGAAGGAGCCAATGTAAAAACTAAAGTAAATAAGGGGTTATTTCTTTGGAGAAAAATTGTTCAGAACAAATCAAGAAATGATAAATTTCAATTCAAAAATTTTTCTTACGAAGTATATAACAAGCTTGAACTCGATATCAAAAATCTCGATTTCAAAAAAGTCTCTAAATTCAAGCCATTAAAACAAGTAACAGACATAATCAACAGTAATATTGATAGTACTGAAGGACCTCCCTATTTACCCGCTTACCTCACCGAAACTCTCTCTGATTATTATTACCAGCCAAAACCGCTAAGAAGAAGAGAAGTAATAAAAGCAGTAAATACAAATGGTGTAAATAATGAAAGCATAATACCGTTCCTGGGAAATATGGATCAGAATGTAAGTATTTATGGAAATTTTATTCCAGTAATGAATAAACAGTTTGTAAGTCCAGCGAGTGATAACGGAGATGCCTATTACAATTACAGGGTTTTAGATACACAGATAGTGAATCAAAACCGCTATTATCATCTTGTGTTTACCCCCAAGCGAAGAGGCGAAAATACTTTTGAAGGTGACTGTTGGGTGCATGCCGGTACTTATGCAATTCAAAAGATGAGCCTGCGTCTTGGAAAGGATGCCAACGTAAATTATTTAGAAACCCTAAGTCTTATACAGGAATATCGGTTGCTCGATGACTCTACAACATGGTTTTTAGCAAAGGATAAATTCGTAGCAGACCTCACTCCTATAGGAAAACAAAAGCTCGGGTTTATTGGCCGCAAAACCACTACTTATGAAAATATAGTTATAAATGATTCCTCCGTAATAAATGAATTAAATAAAAACAAACTAATTGAAGAAATAATAACATTACCCGGGGCTGCCGAAAAAGGAAAAGAATATTGGGTAGAGGCAAGACATGAAGAATTATCAAAAAATGAAAAAGGCATTATTAAGATGATTGATACATTGACCAATGATCCCTCTTTTCAAAAACTTACCAATACAATGAATTTTATCGGCACTGGTTATCTTAATGTCGGTAATTTTCAATTAGGTCCCTGGTATAATTGGATCACACAAAATTCTTGGGAAGGTTTCAGGCTGCGCTTTGATCTTGGTACTAATCGAAAGTTTGATAAAAAATGGTGGTGGCATACCTATTTGGCTTATGGTTTCAGGGATAAGAAAATGAAAGGAAAAGCTGAGTTGTTTTATTTACCTTTTAAACATCCCCGTACTTATTTCTATGGTTCTTACTCAAACGATATTGATTATGGCCAAAACTATATTGGCGAGATCACGAATGATAACATCTTTGCATTAGCAGTTAGGAAATCAAATGTACCGGTCAAGGTTATGAAAATTGAAGAGTCCCGGTTTGAATTTTTTCAAGAAACTAAATCTGGTTTCTCTGGTTTATTCGCAGCAGCTCTTAAGCAATTTGACCCATTGCAAAATATTCCTCCAAAGGATTCATTTCCTGTGGAAGTTGGCAAACCCTTAAAAACATTTGAAATCTCACTGCGGCTTCGCTTTGCTTATCTTGAAAGATTTTTGGAGTCAAATTTTTTCCGTAGCAGTTTGGGTAGCCCTTATCCTATTCCTGAATTCAAAATTACACAAGGGGTCTCCGGTGTCGGTAAAAGTTCATACAATTATACTAAGATCATCGGTGGCGTTCATGATTTTATTAAAATACCACCCTTTGGTAGTTTTGAATACGATGTTTTTGCAGGCAAAACATTTGGCACTTTACCTTACACCTTTCTTGAAATTGCACCGGGCAATGAGTTAAGCTATTATAATAAGCATACTTTTAGCTTGATGAACAGGTATGAATATATTCACGACAAATTCGCAGCGATCAGTTTTGAACATAATATCGGCAATGGGATCTTCAGGTTTTTGCCTAAACTTAAATTCCGGCAGTTTTATACAATTAAAGCATTGTGGGGTGGATTGAGCGATGCCAACAAGACACTTAACTTTTTCCCTGGATACAATTTTCAAACACTTGATGGTAAAACCTACCTTGAAATCGGAACGGGTATTGATAATATCTTCAAAATTATCCGTATCGATTTTATTTGGAGACTTCTACCTACACCTTTGCCAAAAGAATCAAATAAAAGATTTGGTGTCTTTGGAAGTTTCAGGCTTACCTTTTAATGATATTATGTAACCAGCTGCAGTAATTCTTTCAACTTACGTTGCCTCGCACTCTTGTACAGTAACAATTCTATTGAGCTTTTTTACTACCTTCCTTTTTGACTTTATCTTTTGACTTTTTAATTTTTTTCAATGCCTCATTTTATTCTTGCACTCGACCAGGGCACTAC